>NZ_JASAUS010000094.1:0-36866 GCF_029953005.1 Bradyrhizobium sp. Mp27
CTGAAGCTCTTGCCCGGGAAACAAACTCAAACTAACAGTCCCTTGTCCTGCCTCGCGGGTGGAGGAATTTGACTGACCACACCCGGAGGAATTTGAAGTGACCCGCGGGGCTGTCTCGCGCCGTCCTAGGCGGCAGGCTCGGCCGCCGAGGTGAAGCACATGTCCCCGAACGAAAACAGGATCGACGCGCGAGACTGGTCGCTGCTCGCGGTGCTCTCGGTTCTCTGGGGCGGATCGTTCTTCTTCAACGGCGCGGCGCTGCGGGAATTGCCGCCGCTGACGCTGGTGCTGCTGCGCGTCGCGCTTGGGGCGACCATTCTGCTGCCGTTGCTCCGAATGCAGGGCATCGGGTTTCCCGAGGGCATGGCGGGCTGGAAGCCGTTCGTCGCGATCGGGTTGCTCAACAACGTCATCCCGTTCTCGCTGATCGTGCTCGGCCAGACCTTCATTCCGAGCGGGCTTGCCTCGATCCTGAACGCGACCACGCCGCTGTTCACGGTGATGGTGATGGCGGCGGCCGGCGAAGAGGCCCTGCAGATGCGTCGGGTGGCCGGCGTGGCGCTCGGGCTCGCTGGCGTCATCATCCTGCGCGGATGGGGCATCGAGACGCGGCCGGGGCAGGGGCTCGGCATCCTGCTCTGCCTGGGCGGCGCGTTCAGCTATGGCTTTGCGGCGCTGGCGGCGCGGCGGTTGCTGAAGGACACGCCTCCGCTGGGAACGGCCACGTTTCAGCTGATGGCATCGACTGTGATGATGGCGATCGTCGCCGGAGCTATGGAGCAGCCGTGGCACCTTTCGATGCCGGGCCTGACGACCTGGCTCGCGGTGCTTGGCCTTGCCGCCCTGTCGACGGCGCTCGCCTACATCGTCTTCTTTCAGATCCTGCGGCGTTCGGGCGCGACCAATGTGATGCTGGTGACGTTGCTCATTCCCGTCACCGCCATCCTGCTGGGATGGCTGGTGCTGGGTGAGCCGATCTCCGCGCGCGAGATCGCGGGCGCCATCGTCATTGGCAGCGCGCTGCTCGTGATCGACGGGCGCGCGCTGAGACTGCTGCGGCGCATCGCGTAAGTTCCGGGTCCGTCGTTTCACGGCGCGGAAAATCGCGGCGCTTGCCAGCGGCGAACGGCCTTGCGACACTCTCCGCAAAACAAGACTACAAAACACAGGGGAGAGAACGATGCCGGGTCGTCGCGAAAGCCTTGCTGCCCTCGCCATTCTTGCTGCCGGTGTGCTCGTCACGGCACCGGCCTTGGCGCAGAAGAAATACGATCCCGGCGCCACTGATACCGAAGTCAAGATCGGCAACATCATGCCCTATAGCGGGCCGGCGTCGTCCTATGGCGTGATCGGCAAGACCGAGGCCGCCTATTTCAGGATGATCAACGATCAGGGCGGCATCAACGGCCGCAAGATCAACTTCATCAGCTATGACGACGCCTATTCGCCGCCGAAGGCGATCGAGCAGGCGCGCAAGCTGGTCGAAAGCGACGAGGTGCTGCTGATCTTCCAGCCGCTCGGCACGCCCTCGAACTCGGCGATCATGAAATACATGAACGCCAAGAAGGTGCCGCAGCTGTTCGTCGCCTCCGGCGGCACCAAGTTCGGCGACCCCAAGAATTTCCCGTGGACCATGGGTTTCCAGCCGAACTACCAGAGCGAGGGGCGGATCTACGCAAAATACATTCGCGATCATTTCCCCAACAGCAAGATCGCCGTGTTCTGGCAGAACGACGACGCCGGCAAGGACCAGTTCAAGGGGCTGAAGGACGGGCTCGGCGACAAGGCCGGCATGATCATCGCCGACAAGTCCTATGAGGTCAGCGATCCCTCGATCGACTCGCAGATCGTGGCGCTGCATGATTCGGGTGCCGACATTTTCTTCTCATGGGCCGCCCCGAAGGGATCGGCGCAGGCGATCCGCAAGGTCGGAGAGCTCGGCTGGAAACCAAAATTCTTCCTGGCCAATACGGCGACTTCCATCGCCTCGGTGCTGAAGCCGGCCGGGCTCGACTATGCCAAGGACATCATCTCGACAGCCTATCTGAAGGACCCCACCGATCCGACCTGGGACAAGGATCCGGCCGTGATCAAATGGCGCGCCTTCATGGACAAATATTACCCTGATGGCGACAAGGCCAATGCCAACAACCTCTATGGCTATGTGCAGGCCGAGGCGATGGCGCAGGTGCTGAAGCAGTGCGGCGACAATCTCACGCGTGACAACGCGATGAAGCAGGCCACGAGTCTGAAGGACTTTCACACCGATCTGATGCTGCCCGGCATCATGGTCAACACCTCCGCCGACGACTACTTCCCGATCGAGCAGATGCAGTTGATGCGCTTCAACGGGCAGGCCTGGGAGCTGTTCGGCGACGTCATCACCGGCGAGGTCGGCCACGAGCGGAGTCCGTAGTTCGGTTGTACTCCGCCAAAGAAATGTCCTCCCGGATGTGTTCTACTTCACATTGCAGCCGGGTCGGCCCAGCGTAGTCTTCCCTATTGTTCGGGCACCTGTGTCGACGCGCGCTGCGTCTCCACGATGTCCCTGATCTGAATTGTGCCCTGCCTCGGCGAGGGCAGAGCCATTCATGCAAGCGTCGCCTGCTATGTGGGAGCGCGTAACATGGACATCATTGAAGCGATCGTTACGAAGAGCCAATGGATTATTGCGATCTTGGCACTCTTTGTCGTTGCCTGGGCTCGCTTCAACTCTCCGCCCACCAATCGGTCCGGTACGACCTTCGCGCTGTTCTTCTGGGGGGTGATATTCTACTACGCCCTGATGATACCGCTCTGGCTGGTCGTCATGATCGGACTCGTCCAGGGCAGCATCGGGTTCGACTTCATCGTCGGCCAGGTGAAGGCGGTAGATCCAAAGGCGCAGGCGCAACTGGCTCAATATGCTCCGATCGTGGCCGTACTCATCATCGTCGTCGCTTCGCAATTCCGGCAGGTGGCACGGATCGACAGGGCCGCGCGCGCATTTTGTGTCAGATTGGCCGCCATTCCGCGTGAAGCCGACCGACTCGCATTTGAACTCGCGCAAACCACGGGTTTCGTCCCGCGCGACGACCTTCGAAGCAAGGTGACCAAAATCGTTTCGGAGAATATCGGTCCGCAAGCGCTGAGTTTCAGCAGGGACGGTACTCTTCCCGACCGCTTCACAAGAGCCATCGGCCTGTACAACCTGTTCGTCGGACCCCGGCAGAATGCCGCGGCTCGACTTCACCGGAAATGGATATGGCCGATCCGCCTACGCCATGATCATGCAATTGGGTGACGCGGTGGCGGCTCGTGCGGATGCCCGTTACGAAGAGATGATGCACGCCGGTCTTGCCTTTTTCACGTCGACGCTTCCAACCCCGGAATTGAAGGACGCTTTGAACCGCAACATTGCCGAGGTCACCAACCTCACTTGCGGCCTCGTGTCTCGCTATGTCCTGTTTTGCGAAAGGACCCATAGCGGCCGATTGCAGCGGCTAGCGAGGATGGGCTTCGCCTACAGTCCGGGGCCGACCTTTGGGCTGGATCAATGGGCGACAACGATCTTCCTCGTCACGGCCTGGAGCATTGGCATGATGTTGTTCATGCCGGGAACACTTCCGATCGACGTCGACAAAGTGCTGACGATTGCGGTCACGTTCGGCGCTTCGATCGGCTTCGCAGTCCTGGGCGCAATCGTCGTGGCGCAACGCTTCATCGGACGCAAGGAAGGCAACACACCTGGATATCCGCCTATCGCCGAGTTGGTTGTCGCCGGTCTCGTCGTCGTAGGGCTGTCGATTGCGCTCCGGATCGGCATTCCACTAGTGTCCGCCCTGATGCAGGGAGGAGGATATCAGGACGTTCTTAGGCAGTTTATCGAGCGCCTATACGGCGTTATCACGCCTTTCGTCTGTACGATTTCCCTCGGGCTCATTTGTTCCTACATGGGATGTTCGCGGATGAGCTGGTACCGCGTGGCGGCCCTCGGGGCTCTCGCGAACGGCGCCGCGCTGACCTGTGCGGGGTGGCTGGTCGCGCATATGATCGGCCAGCAAGTACTGGCTCTGTTCTATGTGCATCCGCAGGATGCGATCCAACTGGTGGCGTTAAGCACTGGCTTAACCGGCTTCATCGTCGGCGGCATGGTCCTCGCGGTCTTCAATGAGTCCGAGCGCATACGCAACGTCACTGCTGAGCGGATAGCCACCAGTCCGCGCAAGGAGTTTCCATTGCATAATGCGCCGTCGATTGCCGGCGGACTCGAAGCTCCGCCAGTGACGTCTAGGTTCGACGTCGCCGATGATCTTGGCTACCGCGATCGCGCAGGAGTGGAGACCTTCGAGGGGGATTACGTCTGCTTCAGGCCCGCGTTCTCCAACCCCGAGATCATCAGTGCCTACATCATCGGCATTCATTGGGACGAAACCGAGTCCTGTCTCATGTTCGAGGAACGCGAACGTGTTGATGCCGGGCACACGCAGAGGGGCCGTGTCTACATCCCGGATGGACGCCCGTTCCTGAACTTCGTCACCCTCGAGAAGGGAGCGATACGTCTGATCATGGTGTCACGTCCCGATAAGAGAAACGAGCCCGCACGCGGTCTGATCACGACGCTGTCCAATCCCGGTGGCGCCCAGTTTACACCGGCGAGCGCTCCGATCGTTCTCAGGCGTGTGGTCGATCACACGCTTCAACTCGGCTTCATTCGGCCGGGAGCGCTCAGCTACGAAAGCTATCGCCGCGAACTCGAAATGGTGGTGCCAGATTTCGGCGTCTTTGCGCTGGCTCCCCCGCAGGCGGCTTGCGTGGCGGCGGAGTAAAAGGCCTAGTCGGCGCTGAGCCGCACGCCGGCGCGCAGAAAGTTCTGCGGATCGACCGCCTCACCCTCGATGCGGGTCTCATAATGCAGATGCGGTCCGGCTCTTGCCTTCAGCGCCATGCCGCCGGCGACGCCAACGCCCAGCACATACATCCAGCCTTCGTGGAAATCGAACAAGTGCGAGTTCAGAAGCGAGCTCGCGATGTTCTGTACGATGGCCACGAGCCCGATCCAGGCCGCAAGGCCTTCGCCCAGGAACAGGCGAAGGTGGGCGATCCACATGGCGTAGAGCAGGACGACGCCGAGTACGCCCCATTGCATCGCGACATTGAGGGTCTGGTTGTGGGGATTGCTGACGATCTCCGCATCGAGGCTGCTTCCACCAGTGGCGGCGCGCTCGAACTGGCGCTTGATCGACCCGGTGCCGTGACCGGTCAGGGGCGCCTCGGCAAAGGCGTGATGTGCCTTGCGCCAATAGGTCAGGCGTTGGGCGGTCGAGGCTCGGCTGATGTCCTCATGGCCGTGGCGGTATTCCACGGCGATGTCTGCAATGCGGTGGCGCAGATAGGGCGAGGTCGTCCAGGCTAGCGCGCTCGCGGCTATCGTGCCCGCGAGCAGGACCAGCGCCGCGCGCCGGCTCAAATGCCTCCAGGCGAGCAATCCGAGCAGCACCGCGATGCACAGCAGCGCCGTGCGCGCGGAGGCGACGAACACCATGTTGGTGGCGAACACCAGGATCAATGCTAGACAGATGGTTGTCGCGACCACGTTTCCGCGGCGCCAGAAGGTCAACGCCGGCAGTGCGAGCGCAAAGGCGCACAGCGTGAATTCCTGGCTCTGGTCGATGTAGTTCTTGACGGGAACGCCGGCCGACGCGGTCGCGGTGAGTTTCCAAGCAGGATCGTGCAGCACGATCCAGGAGTCGACCGCAAGCAGCGCGCAGGACGCGAGAAAGCCAAGGAAAACCCAGGAACCGCGTTCGGATCGGCTGAAGTGATAGAGCAGTGCTGGAATGAGCACGAGCTTTGCGACCGGCTTGATCGCATGCAGCCGGTCCGCCCACGCGCCGTCCGACCAGAGCGTGCCGAGAAGCGCGAGCAGCAGGAAAGCAAAGGGCAGGGCGAACGCAGGCCGTGCGAGCTGGCGTCCATAATCGCGCCAGTCGATGGTCGGCGTCACCACCAGCAGCCAGAGCCCGACGAAGATCGAAGGCGCCGTGGTCGACCAGGGCAGCGACGCCGCGATCAGCACAGCGAGCCCATCGGCGGCCCCGATCAGAGCGGGCGATTGGCCCATGGCTTGCCATCGGGCGCGCAACGCTTGTCGACCGGCCGGGCCGGAGGATCCCGCGGTTTCAGCAGTCATGTGCAACGACGCTTATTGCGCAGCGGCCAGGCTTTCCCGGGGCATCTCATGCCCGAGGAAGTCGCGCGCCTGGGTCTCGTAGCCGAAGCGCTGGGCGAGCTCGTGTCGCCGCGCGCGGATGCGGCCGCGGAATTCCTCCTGCCGCGTTAGCACGCGGGTGATTGAAGCTGAGATCGCCTCGGTCGAGAACGGATCGAAATAGTCGGCGAGCTCGCCCGCGACCTCACGGAACACCGCGATATCGGAGCACAGCACCGGCGTGTTTGCGGCCAGCGCCTCGATGATCGGTATGCCGAAACCTTCGGCCAGGCTCGGCATGATCAGCCCGTGCGCCTCCGCGATCATGGCAGCCTTTTCATGCTCGTCGACATAGCCGGCGAAGCGGACATTTGGCGGCAGGTTGCGCATTCGGCTGATCTGGCCCGCATGTCCGATCACCACGAGATCGGCCTGAGGGACGTTGCGGAAGGCACGAATGACGGTAGCGACGTTCTTGCGCGGCTCGTTCGACACGATGATGACGAAGTTCGGCCGCCCCGGACGCCCCGACAGGGCTGGGAGGTGGAGGACATCCGGGGCGTCGAACCGGGTGCGGGGATACACGACCCGCGCCGGCAGGTGCGCAAATTGCGGCAACAGTTCCCTGAACCGCTTCATGCTATAGTTTGAAACGAAGGCGAGCTCGTCAGCCTGGCGCAGGCTGGTGCCGATCCGCGCCAGGAACTGCCGCGTGGCGATGTCGCTGAGCTTGAGGTCGGTGAGCGGCAGCAAATCGTGAACGACGCAGATCACCTTGGCGTTCGGCTTGCGCCTGATCGCGACCCGCGTCGGGGTGTCCACGACGATGAGATCATAGTCACGCGCGTCGATCCGCGGCGGCGGCAGCAGGAAGAAGGCCGAGGAGTCCTGATAGTTGAAGAATCCGGGCTCGAGCTGGAATTCGCTGAACAGTTCGAGATGGCGCATATCCGGCGGAATATATTCGAGCGCGGCGGTCCGGTTCTCGACCAGCCGGGCGTGCAGACCAAGCAGGCCGATCGCGCGCAGGAGGCAGAGGATATTGTCCCGCGACAGCAGCATGGTGGCCTTGTGGCGGAGCCAGTCGAACCTGCGACGCGCGCCGCTGAGCATCACCGGCCCGCTCACGTTGACCTCGTCGAGGAAGCGATAAAGAGCGAGCAGCTCGATGTTGCGCGACTGCGCCGGAAACAGCTTCGTGCGTCGCTCGCGGCGACATAGCTTGCGGTAACGCTTCGAGGTTTCCACCAGCAAGGTGAGTTCGTGGCCTTCCGACGCGAGCGACCGTACCAATTCCCGGGTGAAGTGGAAGATGCCGCGCTTGTGATTGGGTTGTCCGAGCGACTCGGACACGACCAGGATGTTCTGTTTCATGCGCGTTTCTCTCGGAGCTCAAAGGCGTGCGTGGCTGATGGCTCGACCGCGATGGTCGAGGCGATGCGGCCGTGATCGAGGTTGATGATGCTGGAGCAGGTGCGGCGCAGCAGCGGCAGGTCGTGCGAGGCGATGATCACGATCGCCGCCTGCGAGACCAGGTTTTGCAACCGCCTCTCGGCCTTCTCCGCAAAATGCTCGTCGACGACGCTGAGCCATTCGTCGAGCAGCAGGATGTCGGCCGGGAAAGCGGTGGCGGTCGCGAACAACACCCGCATCAGCATGCCCGAGGAGAACATCCGCAAGGGCAGGCGCTGCATGCGCGCTTCGAGCTCGGTGAAAGCCCAGATCTCGTCGATCACGCTGCGTGTGGGCTTGCGACCGCTGATCCGCAGCAGCAGCGCCATGTTGTCCTCCGCCACGAAGTCCAGATTGACCCCGGCGTTCAGGCCGAGCAGGGGCACGACGTTGCCCCGGACCGTGACGTGGCCACTGCTCGGCGGATAGACCCCGGCGATCAGGCGCAGCAGCGTCGACTTGCCGGAGCCGTTGGGCCCGGCAAGCCCGATACGGGCGCCGGCTTCGGCCTCGATCGAGACGTTGTCGACGGCGCGGATGATCCGCATCTCGCCCGGTTCGCGGATGAGGTGGCCGAGCAGCCGCCGCTTCAGCGAGAAGTCGTAGGCGCCGTAGAGTGGATAGTCGAGACAGACGTTGTGCAGGCTGATCGAGACCATGCGTCAAATCCAGAATGCGGCTTTGCGCAGGTGGACCAGCGTCAGCACGCTCGCAAAGATCAGCAGCGCCAGCGTGATGAGGACGTAGACGATGCTGGCGGGATCGATATGGCCGCCTGCAAGCGGCTCGCGCCAGACCGCGAACAGATGCGTCAGCGGATTGAGCCGCATCACCGTCGCGCGGTGATTGATCATCTCGGCGGACCAGATCACGGGCGAGGCGAGGAAGGCGAGCATCAGCGTGGATTCGATGATCGGCTTCAGGTCGCGATAGCGCGTTGCCGTCGCGCCGAGGACGAGGCTCAAGGCGAAAGTACAGGCTATGAACAGCAGCAGGCCGGGCAGCGCCGCCAGCGCGTGAGAGAGGTCGTGGGGCGAGAGGATCAGCCACAGCACCAGCGGCACGCAGGCGTTATGCAGCGCGAACAGCGCCTGGCGGAAGGTGCATTGCAGCAGGAAGATCACCGGCGGCAGCGCCCGGTCGCGGATCAGGCTTGCGGAATTCTGGAGCGCCGTGGTCGCATCGAGCACGACGCTGTTGAGGAAGGTCCAGGCCGTCATCGACAACGCCAGCATCGGCAGGCGCGCCAGCATGTCGGCGTTCGACATCTGGCCGATCACCGAGCCCAATACGGCGACCACGATCGCCATCTGAAGCGACATCCAGAACGGGCCAAGCAGCGAACGCACGTAGCGGTGGCGCATGTCCGACCAGGCCAGTGCCGCCGCGATCCGGACTGTATCCAGCCAGCCGGTCGCCAGCGGCGGCTCGGCGGCGATTGCGGGTTCCTTGCACGACGCGGTGACGGCGTCGCGGTAGACGGCCTGCATGCCTTCCCTGAAGGCTGGGGCAGAATAGCGGGTCAGGGCGCGCGTCCGGGCTGACAGTCCCATGCGGCGGCGGCGCTCGGGATCGCTGATCAGCGTGTCGATGGCATCGCCTAGCTTTTCGGCATCACCAGGCGGCACCGTGATCGCCTCCATGCCGTGGCGGGCGACGCGCGGCACCGCGGTGTCGAGCGCCGTGTTCACGACGGGGCGGCCGGCGGCCATCGCCTCGAGCTGGACCAGGCCAAAGGTCTCGGCATTGGTGACCGACGGCATGACGAAGACGTCGGACAGGCACATCAGCTTAATGCGCTCGCTGTCGTTCACCGAGCCGAGCAGGCGGACACGGTCACCGAGGCCGAGCTCGCGGATCAGCTGCTCGAGCCGCGGCCGCTCGGTGCCTTCGCCGATGATCCAGACCTCGAACTTGCGGTTGACGGCGGCGCGGATCAGGACGTCAAAGCCCTTGTAGGGCACGAGCCGGCCGCAGGCGAGCACGAGCCGGCCGCGATCGTTCACGTGGTGCGGCTCGATCTTCGGCCAGTCGTAACCCGAGGTGTCGATGCCGAACGGCACGACGTGGCATTTGTCGAGGAATTCCCGCAGCAACGGCGTGTTCTCGATCAGCGCGTGGTCTGAGACGATGATCGCTGTCGCCCGGCGCAGTGTCCGCCGCATCAACGGTTCGATGAACCAGCGCAGGCCGGCATGGGTGACGATGTCGGCATGCCAGTGCACCACCAGCGGCCGATTGGCGCCGAAGCCGAAGGCGAAAACGAGGTCGGCGAGCGGGAAGGGGGCATGGAGCGCGAGCAAATCGTGCTCTGCGATCTTGCGCCAGAGCCGCCAGGGATAAGTAGGAGCGGCGGGAAGCGACAGGAGATTGCCGAAGGAGCGGACGCGCTCGACCGGCACGTCGTTGACGACGATCTCGCGCCGCTCGGCCGATTGCGAGCAGACCAGCACGGCGGAGGCGAAGCTGTCCTTCAGGCTCGCGCAGATGTCGCGGATCACCGTCAGCGTGCCGCCGAACAGGTCAGGATAATAGATCTTGAAGATGTGCAGCACCGACGGGCGGTGCGGAGTTTCGCTGGTGTGATGCATGATGGTGTCAGCCTGCGAGAAGGGCCGCGACGAACGGTGCGGCCAGCACCGAGATGAAGATCACGCCGCGCAACAGCGCGGGCAGCATCGGCTCGATTGCGCCGTGCCCCCAGTCAGGAGCCGGTACAGCACGCAGTGAGTTGGAATTGCGGACCAAGCGGTCAACCATGGGTGTGAGTCCCTTTACGTCGCGCCCTCAGTGGCGTCTCGTGTACGTGGGAAAATTTACCACGTCAATCAGAAAGTGGGAAAAAGTGGGATTGTGTCCCACGTGGGGCGCGGGTACAGTTCAGACATGAATGCCAAGTCCGGGTCCAAAGCAGCGGCTCCGCAACCGACTGCCGCGAAGCTGCACGCGCCGCTGGCGCGGCTGCTGCGCCCGCTCGTGCGGCTCTGCATTCGCAGCGGCATGACCTTTCCGGCATTGGCGCAATTGCTTCGCGAGCTGTTCGTCAACGTCGCCGAGCACGATTTTGCGCTGGAGGGGAAGGAGCAGACCGACAGCCGTGTCAGCCTGCTCACGGGGATCCATCGCAAGGAGGTGGCGCGGCTGCGCGGTGCCGGCGCGCCGGTGCACGAGGCGCCTGCCGCGGTGTCGCTGACGAGCGCCGTGATCGCGCGCTGGCTTGCCGCGCCCGAATTCACCGATGCGAAGGGCGAGCCGCTGGCGTTGCCGCGCACGGCCGAGGGCGATGCGCCGTCGTTCGAGCAGCTGGTCGCCTCGGTCACCAAGGACGTGCGGCCGCGCGCGGTGCTCGACGAATGGGTCGACCGCAAGCTCGTCACCATCAACGATTCCGACGAGATCGAACTGGTCGAGGCGGCCTTCGTCCCGAGCGGCGAGGACGACAGCAAATGGCATTATCTCGGCCGCAATCTGCACGACCATATCGCGGCCGCCGCGCAGAACGTCTCAGGCGCGGCGCCGCGCTTCCTCGAGCGCGCGGTGCACTACAACAACATCTCGCCGAAGCTTGCCAAGCGCCTCGAGGCACGCTCGCGCGAGCTCGCGATGGACGCGCTGAAGACCGCCAACCGCGAGGCCAATCGCGCGCTCGGCAAGGACAAGGGCGGTGACGCCCGCTGGAATTTCGGCATCTACATCTACAGCGAAGATGCAGATGGCGAGGGAGAGGCCAAAGAAGGCGGCAAGGACAGCAGCAAGGATGGCGGCAAGGAGGGTGGTTCTTCATGAGCCGGCCGCCGCTGATCTCCCGCCGTCTGCTGCTGACAGGATTTTGGCTCGCCGGTACGGCGATGGCCCACGCGCAAGTCAAGCGCGGCACCGATCAGGGCATCGGCGGCACCGGAATCAGGCGCGGTGACGACCACGGCATTGGCGGCACCGGCATCGTCGGCGTGATCCAGCGTTTTGGCAGCATCTACGTCAACGGCGAGCGCGTCACTTATGCGAGCGACGTGCCGGTCCGGATCGACGGCGAGGCCGCGAGCCCCAAGGCTCTGCGCATCGGTCAGCTCGCGCGCGTGGTCGCGACCCGTCAGGCCGACGGCACGCTCGTGACGCGCAACATCACGATCGCGAGCGAGGTCGCAGGTCCGATCGAAGCCGTGAAGGGCAACGAGTTGACGGTGCTCGGCCAGAAGATCGTCACAAGCGACAAGCAGAGCAAGCTTCGTGCGGGCACGCAGGTGGCCGTCTACGGCCTGCGCCGGACCGATGGCGTGATCGTCGCAAGCCTGATCGAGCCGCGGCGCGAGGCGACCGAGCGTGTCACCGGTCTCGTCGAGCGCGGGCCTGACGGCTTGCATATTGGCGGGCTGAGGCTGAGCGGGGTCGATCCGCTGCTGGTTGGCCAGCGCGCCCAGATCGAGGGCCATTCGAGCCAGGGCACGATGCAGGCTGCGCGCACGCGCATCGACGACTTCTCGGATCTCGTCGGCGCAAGCCGCCTCTCGATCGAGGCCTATGTGCAGCGTGTGGGATCGAACCTCCAGCTCGGCTCCGGCTTCGTGGCTCCTGACGGTTCACGCTTCGGCCCGGCCGCCGGCGAGGCCCGCATGGTGGTCAACGGCGTGTTCGATCGCTCGCGCGGCTTCCAGGTGGAGTCGACTCAGGCCATCGGCCAGGGACCCGGAGCACCTCCATCCGGTGGCGTCAATCCCAATCGGTCGCCCGGCGGCTCGATCCTGCATCCGAACCGCGGCGCCACCACTCCGAGTGGCGGCCAGCCCGGCGCGCCAGCTGGCGGACCTGCCCCGGGATCTGGCCCAGGACCTGGCCCAAGTGCGAATCCCGGCTCCGCGCCGACGGGCCCGATCGGCCCGTCAGGCCCCGGTGGATTGGGTTCGCCCGGCGGCGGGCCCATGGGACCCGGCGGTGGAATGGGTGGTGGCGGCTTCGGAGGTCCGGGAGGCGGGATGGGTGGCGGCCGGCGGTAGGCGCGGCCACGCTGAAAGCGCGTGGCGCAGGCTTGTTAGCCCGCGCTGAGCCGCACGCCGGCGCGCAAGAACTTCTGCGGGTCGACCGCTTCGCCGTCGATCCGGGTTTCGTAATGCAGATGCGGGCCGGTGGAACGGCCGGTCGAGCCGACGAGGCCGATGACCTGGCCGAGCTTCACGATCTCGCCGACCTTGACGTTGATCTCGGAGAGATGGCCGTAGCGGGTCGACAGCCCGTTGCCGTGATCGACTTCGACCATGCGGCCGTAACCGCCGGACCAGCCGGCCGAGACCACCTTGCCGTTGGCGGTGACGCGGGCGGGATCGCCGGTCGCGGCGCGGAAGTCGAGCCCGGTATGCATCGCAGGCCGGCCGAGGAACGGATCGCTACGCACGCCGAAGCCGGAGGTGAATTCGACTTCGCCGATGACGGGCTTGCGGTAGGGCACCAGCGCCAGCGTGCGATTGAGCCGATCCATCTCAGCGCGGGTGACATTGATGCGGTTGAGCTGCTTCTCGAACGGTCCGGCATTGGCCGTCAGCTTGACGGGCACGAAAGGACCGCCCATCGCGGAGCGCGGCACGGCGGCTTCGAGGCTGGCGAGATTGAGGCCGAGGTCGCTGACGACGCCGCGCATCCGGCGCATGCGTGAATCCATGCCTTCCTCGACGGCGCTGAGCGTCGCCATCTGGCGACGCTCGACCTGGTCAAGCGAGGTCGTGAGCCGGACCAGGACGTTGTCGAAACCCTGGTTCTTGGCGAATTGGCTGGTCGGCGGTGCCGCGACGGTCGGCGCGCGCGACTCAAGCCGCGCTTCGCGATCGGGCGGTGCCACGAAGATCACGGTGTCGCTGATCGGCGACGGCTTCGGTGTGCCCTGCGTCGCGCCCTGGCTCGAATCGCCGCGCTGCGGGGCCGCGCGGGAGATTGATCCCGTGACGTCGGGCATGGCCCCGAGCGCCGTGGCCCGGGACTCCAGCGCCGTCTGGCGCTTCATGATCTGGTCGAGCTTCTGGTCGAACTGTTCCTGGTCGAGCAGCTGCCGGCTGGTGGTACGATCAACCTTGGCGCGGAGCTCGGCGATGCGGTCCTCGTAGGCGTACTGCATCTCGGCCTGGCGCGCGATCAGCCGGGTCAGGACGTCGTCGCGGAAGGCGAAATAGGTCGCGGTCGCGGCCGACCAGAGTCCTAGCAGCACGACGGTGCCGACCACGATCCAGAACACAACAGGTCCGAGGCGGACCTGCTTGCCGTGGTGCACGATGGTGTAGGCGTCGTCGGTCGCGGGAAGGGGAAGCGCGGCTGCAGCCACGGCGGCGGCAGGACGGCGATGGAGGGGCCGTCCGTGGTCGTGCGCGTGATGTTGGGGGTACTGCGAATATTGGGCAGAACTTTTCGACATCGGCACTCCCGCGCCGGTCGGATGAGTCCGTACGGCCTAATTGCCGCAGCAATCTGGGCCGGTCATGGTTAATTTTCCGGAAACGGAACCGCTCGAATCTAACGGATTGGTTAAAGGCCTCTTGCCGCTTCCAGCACCTCGTCGGCGTGGCCGTCGACGCGGACATTGCGCCAGACCCTGGCTACCTTGCCGTCGGCACCAAGCAGTATCGTGGTGCGAAGAACTCCGAGGAAGCTCTTGCCATACATGGACTTTTCGCCCCAGGCGCCGTACGCCTCCAGCATCTCGTGTTTCTCATCCGAGATGAGGGGCATGCCGAGGCCGTGCTTGTCGCGGAACTTCTCCTGGGCCCTTAACGGATCGGCGGAGATGCCGAGCAGGGCCGTGCCGGCAGCGCTGAAAGCGTTCGCCAGCCGTGTGAAATCGATTGCCTCCCGGGTGCAGCCGGGCGTGTCGGCGCGGGGGTAGAAGAACAGGACGAGCTTCCGACCGGCATAGTCGGCGAGCGAGACCACATCGCCGCCGTCGCGGGGCAGCCGGAAGGCGGGCGCCTTCTGGCCCTCGGCCAGGGCCGGCTTCGCCTTCGCGGGCGCGGCGGCCGATTTGGAGGAATTTAACTGTTTCGATGCGGCCTTATGTGATCCTGCTTTTGCTACGGTCCTGGTTGATTTGCTCGCCTGCGTCCGCTGTGTTTTCGCGGACTTTGTTTGAGTCGTTGCCCGCTTGGTCGGGGTCTTCTTTTTAGCCGTTGCGCTGCCGGAGGGCGTTTTGGGCGATTTCTTTCGGGATTTCTTGGACATACGCCTTCCTTTCGTCGCTTTCGGCGGGTCAACCAAAGCGGTATTGCAGCTCTCGTCCGGTGTGCCGGAATCGCGCCCTCGTCTGGGCAAGTCTGGCGACGCCGGGGTATGGTTACAAGGAATTCCACGCACCACCCCACTGCTCGTTGAACGCGCGCCCGGGGCGAAATGACGAACAGCAGGAACATTCGAGGTATGGCGGCAATGCCGGCGCAGGGAGCTTCGCTTCCCGCGGACGGCTGCGGTCCCGGCGGTGCTCAATCCTACGATGGGCGCCTGTATCGAGAGGCAATGGCAAGGAATACGTCGCCCCAGGATTACAATCGGGATTTCGATCGGCGCGGCGGTCAACAGCAGCCGCAGGAATGGGACGACGCCGACTGGGATCCGGATCAGGAAGCAGCGGCGGGCTATCGGGCGCGCCGGCTGTTGTCGCGTTCCAATTCGGGCTTCCATCGTTTCGGTGACGGGTTTGCGTCAATGCGCCGCTGGCTGGCGGCTGATCGCTGGCTGAAGCGGCTGGCCATCGTGGTCGGAGCCCTTGCCGTCATTTTCGTCGGTTGCTTCGGCGCGCTGTGGTGGCGGCTTGGTGCAGGTCCCATCAATCTCGACATCGCGACGCCTTGGCTAGCTGCCGCCATCGAGGACAATATCGGCCACGGCAACACCGTGGAGGTCGGCGGCACCCAGATCGAGCGGGCCGGGCGGATCCGCATCGCCGTGCGCATCCGCGACATCGTCGTGCGCGACCACGATCACGCCATCGTCGCCACCGCGCCGAAGGCCGAAGTGAAGCTGTCGGGGGCAGGTCTCCTGATGGGGCACCTGCGCGCGGAAAGCCTCAACCTCGTCGATGCCGAGCTCGCGATCCGCATCGCGCCCGACGGCACCGTCACCGTATCCGCCGGCGACACCGCAAAGCCGCTGGCGACCGGCGTCGCCTCCAAGAAGGAAGCGGGCCTGCCGCCGACATTCCCGCGCAACGGTGTCCCGCCGCCGCCATTCGCCACCGGACCTGCAAGTCCGGACGCGTCGCAGGCCGCCCCCCAGGCCGCTGCCCCGAGTGGCATTCTTCAGGGCCTCGACTGGCTCGACAGTCTGAGCATGACCGGCCTCGACGGTCAGAACCTCAACGAGATCGGTCTGAAGAACGGCAATCTGATCGTCGACGATCAGCAGCGCGGCAGCAAATGGAGCTTTGAGAACATCACGCTCAGCCTGCGCCGGCCGAGCCATGGCGGCGTCGCGCTCAGCCTGGGCGAGGAGGGCGCGCGCCCGTGGTCGCTGCGCGCCACGATCGGCCCTGCCGAGAATGGTGTGCGCTCGGTCGACATCCGCGCCGATAAGCTTTCCACTGCCAACATCCTGCTGGCGCTCCGGGTGAAGGACTTCACCTACACCGCCGACCTGCCGCTGACCGGCGAGCTCAAGGGCGAGCTCGGCCGCGACGGCGTGCCGACCTTCTTCCGCGGCAAGATCGCGGTCGGTGCGGGCAACATCATCGACACCGACACGCCAGATTATCCGATGGCGATCGACTCGGCCGAGATCAACGTCGAGTGGGATTCGAACCGGCGGGTATTGGTCGCTCCGTTCAAGATTCTCTCAGGCGCGAACCGCCTGACGCTTCTGGCCCATCTCGAGCCGCCCAACGGCACCACCAACGACTGGCAGCTTGGCTTCAGCGGCGGCTCGATCCTGCTGGGCGGCATCGACAACGAGCCCCCGCTGGTCTTCAACCGCATCGCGATCGGCTTCCGCTTCGATACCGACCACAAGCGCATGCTGCTGACGCAAGCCGATATCAGCAATGGCGAGATCGGCGTCGCCGGCACCGGTGCCATCGACTATTCGGGCGAGCCGCGGTTGACGCTGGGCTTTGCGGGAACGCCGATGTCGGCCTCCGCGCTGAAGCGGATGTGGCCGACGCTTGTCGTTCCCGAGTTGCGCGAATGGGTGATCGAGCGGATCGAGCGCGGCACGCTCCAGCGCATCGAGATCGGCGTTAATTCGCCGACGAAGAACCTCCCGCGCAAGGGCCCGCCCATTCCCGACGACGGCCTGTCGGTCAACATCGTCGCGAGCGGCGTCGCGGTCCGCCCCGTGGATGGCATGCCGGTGGTGCACGACGCCGATTTGAAGGCCCGTGTGACCGGGCGCACCGCGACCGTGAATATCGGGCAGGGCATTGCCGATACGCCGGCGGGCCGCAAGGTCACGATCTCCGACTTCGTCTTCGAGGTGCCGGATATGGCGCCCAAGCCGTCGCCGTCGCGGACCAGATTCCGTGTCGATGGCCCGGTGCCTGCGGCCGCCGAAATGCTCGCCAATGATCGCCTGAGCGATCTGTCGTCGACCGTCGTCGATCCCAACACCAGCAAGGGGACGTTCACGGCCAACATCCAGCTCGGCCTGCCGGTCAAGGGCGAGCTGACCAAGGCCGACACCACTTACGCCGTCACCGCCGATCTCAACGGCTTTGCCGCCGACAAGCTGGTGATGAACCAGAAGCTTGAGGCCAACAACCTCAAGATATCAGCCAACAACCAGGGCTATCAGGTCAAGGGCGACGTCAAGATCAACGGGCAGGCGGCTTCGCTGGACTACCGCAAGCCGGCCGAGGGCGATGCGGACGTCAAATTGCAGACCACGCTGGACGATGCCAGCCGCGCGCGCCTGGGATTCGATCTGAGTCCCGCCGTGAGCGGATCGCTGCCGATCAAGCTGTCGGGCAAGATCGCCGGAGGTCCCGACCAGACGACGAAGCTCGGTGTCGAGGCGGACCTGACCTCGGTCAAGCTCGACAACATCCTGCCCGGCTGGGTCAAGCTGCCGGGCAAATCGGCCAAGGCAAGCTTCAAGGTGGTGCCGACGGCGCAATCGACGCGCCTGGAGGACATCGTCGTCGAAGGCGGCGGCGCCTCGATCAAGGGCTCGCTCGAGGTCGATCCGAACGGCGACCTCATGAACGCGAACTTCCCGACCTATGCCCCGACCGACGGCGACAAGGCCTCGTTGAAGGTGGAGCGTGGGCAGGACGGGGTGGTGCGGGGTACGATGCGCGGGGACGTGTTCGACGGCCGCGGATTCCTGAAGTCGGCGATCTCGGGCAATTCCAAGGACGACGCCAAGAACAAGATGAAGAACGTCGATTTCGACATCGACGTGAAGCTCGGCGCCGTCGCGGGCTTCAACGGCGAGGCGATGCGCAGCGTCGACGGCAAGATGTCGCGGCGCAACGGCACCGTCAAAGCCTTCACGCTGAACGGCAAGATTGGCCGCGACACGCCGGTGGCAGCCGATTTGCGCGGCGGCCGCGCCCAGGGCAATCGCGAGGTGATCTACCTCCAGACCAACGATGCCGGCGCGTTGCTGCGCTTCACGGACACCTACACCAAGGCGATCGGCGGCCAGATGGTGGTGGCGATGGAGCCGCCGGCGTCGGAGCCGAACACGACGCGCGAGGGCCTCATCAACGTCCGCGACTTCACGGTGAAGGGCGAGGCGCAGCTCGAACGCGTTGCCGCCGGCGCGCCCAACGGCACCGGGAACGGCGTCTCCTTCAGCGCGCTGCGCGCCGAGTTCACGCGCCAGAACGGCGCGCTGACGATCCGCGATGGCGTCGTCAAGGGCCCGATGATCGGCGCCACCATCGAGGGCTCGATCGACTATCCCGGCAACCAGGTGTGCATGAGCGGGACCTTCGTGCCGATGTATGGCGTCAACAACATCTTCGGCCAGATCCCGCTGTTCGGCATCTTCCTCGGCGGCGGCAACAATGAAGGATTGATCGGCGTGACCTACGAGGTCGTCGGCACGCCGGCCGCGCCGGTGATGCGCGTCAATCCGATCTCGGCGATGGCGCCGGGCCTGTTCCGCAAGATCTTCGAATTCAACACCGGCAAGCAGAACACGCCGTTCGACGAATTCCCCTCGCAGTCGAACGACGGCTCGACCGGATCGACGCGCCAGCTCTCGAGCGGCTGCACCCTCGCGCGGCGATAACCCACTAAAATTCGCAGGTGCTCGTCGTGCCCGGGCTTGTCCCGGCTGCGCCGCCGAAGCCGCTTCGGCGCGGCGAAGGCCTGGGCATCCACGTTCTTCGTGCAGAGCGGCTATAAAAACGTGGATGGCCGGGACAAGCCCGGCCATGACGCGTGTGGAAGGACTGGCGTCGGGAGGCTTACGCCGCGCGCACGCCCGCCAGAAAGGTGCCGACCTCGCCTGAGAGCTGCTCGGCCTGCTTGGAGAGGTTGGAGGCGGCCGCGAGCACCATGCCGGCGGCGTTGCCGGTCTCGTTCGCGGCGGTGCTGACGCCGCCGATATTGGTGGTGACTTCCTTGGTCGCTTCAGCGGTCTGCGAGACGCTGCGGGCGATCTCGGCGGTGGCGGCGCCTTGCTCCTCGATGGCCACGCCGATCGAGGTGGCGATGCGGCTGACTTCCTCGATGGTGGCGGTGATGCCGCCGATAGCGTCCACGGCCTCCTTGGTCGCGCCCTGGATCTGGGCGATCTTGTCGCCGATCTCGCGGGTGGCTTCCGCGGTCTGGCTGGCGAGCGACTTCACCTCGGAGGCGACGACGGCAAAGCCGCGGCCGGCTTCACCGGCGCGCGCGGCCTCGATGGTGGCGTTGAGCGCGAGCAGATTGGTCTGCGCCGCGATGCTGGAGATCAGCTCGGCGACATGCTCGATCTGCTGGGCGCCGTCCGAGAGCGCGCGGACGATGGTGTCGGTGCGGCGTGCGCTATCCACGGCGCGGCCGGTCACTTCGGCGGATTGCGCGACCTGGCGGCTGATCTCGGTGATGGAGGAGGAGAGCTCTTCGGCGGCAGCCGCGACCGTCTGGACGCGCTGGCTGGCTTCGGTGGCGGCCGAGCCGACCACGGCGGCGCGGCGGTTGGTGCCCTCGGCCGTGGACGACATCGACTTGGCGGTGGTCTCGAGCTCGCCGGAGCCGGAGGCCATCAGGCCGACGAGCTGGCCGACCGAGGCATCGAAGCGGTCGGCGAGCGAGATCAGCGCGTCACGCTTCTCCTGCTCGTTGCGTGTCTTGGCGGCGACCTGTTCGGACTCCAGCGTGCGCGCCGTCAAAGCAGTCTGCCTGAGCATTTCGAGGGTCTCGGCCATGCGGCCGATCTCGTCACCGCGGCCGGTCTCCTCGACCGGCTTGTCGATGGCACCGTCGGCAATCTCCTGCATGCGGGTCTTCTGGCGATCGAGCGCGCCGAGCACGTCGCGCGCGATCAGCCACGACAACGTCGCCATCAGCAGCATCAGGCCGAGACCGACCGCGGCAAGCTCGAGCGTCAGCGCGCGCACATCGGCGTCGATGTCGTCGACATAGAGGCCATAGCTGATCGTCGCGTTCCAGGGAGCGAACTTGCGCGCGAACACGGTCTTGCGCACCGCTTCGGTCTGGCCGGGGCGGGGATAGAGATAGGAGGCTACGCCGCCGCCATTCTGTTCGCCGGCCTTGAGGATCGCGTCGGCAATGAGGACGCCGTTGGCGTCGATCGCGCCGGTGATCTTGCCTTCGAGCTGCTGGTTGGCGCCGTTGACGAGGAGGGACGTGTCGGCGTTGTAGACGACCGGATAGCCCTGGTTGCCGTTGAAGGTCATGCGCCGTCCGCGCATGTGGAACTGGGCCTTGGCCTCGGCCTGCGTCAGCTTGCCGGCGGTGACGTCGTCCTGGACCGACTGGGCGAGATTGTAGAGCATGTCGACCGCGGTCTTCATCTGCTGGACCCGGTCCTCCATCATGCGGCTCTTGCTGAGGAAGGCCGATACCGCGATGATGGCTGTGACTGTGAGAGCCGCAAGGCAGACCATGCTGGTAAGCTTGGTGCGGATCTTCAGATGGCTCAGCAGCTTCATCGCAGCCTCTACGAAATGGTTGTTATTGCTCGCATCGGTAGCATGAAGTTCTTACCAATCATGAACATAGGCATGCGGCCGCCGGCCGCGCACGTGACCGTTCGCAGCCTGATGCGCAACCGTGCAGGCAAAGCGACATGCGTCGGCGCACGTCAGCGCGTATGCTGGAGAAGATCGTTGCTGGACTTTGGTGGTCATCGAGCCTGGCGGGAGCGGCAATGAACCGATTCGTTCACCGCCTCATCATGTCCGCGCTGCTCGTCGCGGCCCTCGTCCTGATCTGGAACGTGCTGGGCTCGCGGTAGATGACACCGGCAAAGCTGCCGGTGCCATCCGTGACTTGAGCGCTAGTTGCGCGCGTCAGCGGCGCGCAAATGCGCCGCCGGTCGAGGCGCGTTCGTTGCCCAGCGCCGCATCGACGCTGATCGGGCCGCCGCCGGCCGCCGAGAGATAGAGGCAGGCGAAGCAGAACAGGATGGCAAGCGTGCCGTTGTTGAGCAGCGGCAGGAACACCGGCGTCTCGCCCTTGAGCATATGCCCCATGAAGTAGGCGAAGGCCATTTCACCGGAGAGGATGAAAGCGGCGAGGCGGGTGAACAGGCCGAGGATCAACAGCGCGCCAAGCACCAGTTCAAGCGTCCCGGCCGCGCCGTAAAGCGACATCAGTTCGACTTTCGCGAACATCGGCAAAGGCGGAAACTTGAAAAGCTTGGCTACGCCGAATTGAAACAGCAGCAGGCCGGTGATGAAGCGGAACAGGCTCAGGAGAACCGGTTCAAAGCGAGTGAGATAGGAAAAGTTCATTGGTTTGTGCCCTCCATCCAATGGGCGACTTGGACCGTATTCAGTTCGGCCTCGCAAGCCACCCGGGGTCAATTCGGCGCTGACATTTTTGTCATGTGGACAAAATATCGCAGTTCGTCCCTTAACTCCGGTTGCGCCCGACGGTTTCGCACGTGGTGCAGCGTGTGTCGCCCGTAATTTCCCGGTGACGCGGAGGGGTGCAGGTTACGTCGGGGAGACCTACTCCCGCAAGGCGGGGACAATCAGAAATGGAATCATTCCGAGGATCACGCTCGCAAGTGCGAAGACGAGCAGGAGATTGTAGCCGTGCGTGAAGTCGTGGATGAGGCCGCCGCTCCATGAGCCGAACGCCGAACCCAATCCGCTGCCGATCGAGATGGTGCCGAAGATCGTGCCGACGCGCTTGCCGCGAAAAATCTTCATGGCGGTCGCTGTGATCAGCGGGCCGCGCGAACCCATCATGCTGCCGAAGCAGACGACGAAGCCGGTGAGCAGGATGATGTTCGGATAATACTGCAAGAGCCAGAGCAGGACGATGCCGATGATCGAGATCGCGTAGCTGAGCAGCACCGAGGGCCGGCGCCCGATCAGCCCGTCGAGCGCGGATACGCCGAGCATGCCGAACACCAGCACCACGCCCGAAAAACCCCAGGCGGTCGCGGCCTGGAGCGGCGGAAAGCCGGCATCGATGAGATAGGCCACGATCTGCGCCGCGATCGAATACATGCCGACCGCGGTGAAGAAGAAGGTCGAGAACAGCGCCCAGAAGGCGTGGTGGCGCATCGCGCTCGCAAGCGTCCAGCCGTTGTCGATGAAATCAGGATCGGTCTTCTTGGTGACATGCGGCGAGCCGATCGCGAACATGCGCCAGGGCAGAAGCAGCAGCGGCACGAGCAGGCCGAGCGCGGCGAAGCCGTAGACCTGATAGGCTTCACGCCAGCCGAGATGATCGATCAAGAGCTGCGAGGTCGGGAGCAGCGCCAGCACGCCGCCACCCATCGCCGAATAGACCACCGCCATCGCGGTCGGCAGCCGTGGCCCGAACCAGCGGCCGAGCAGGATCGAGTTCGGCACAATGCCGATGAAGGCGACGCCAATGCCGACGCAGAGCCCGATCGAGAGCTGAAATTGCCAGAGCGCCTGCGCGTGCGCGGCTATCAGGAAGGCCGAGCCGAGCAGGAAAAGCCCGAGTGCGTAGACGATGCGCGGTCCGGAATGGTCGAACAGGCGCCCGACCAGCGGCGCGGTCAGTCCGCTGATCAGCCAGGTCAGTGAGTAGATCGAGACGACCTGCGCACGGTCCCAGCCGAAGTTTTCGGAGATCGGCTTGAGGAAGATAGTGAAGCTCTCGCTGAGGCCGCGGCCGAGGACAGCGAGCGTGAAGCACAGTCCGAGCACGATGAGTGCGGTGCGCACCGCATCTCGCTGCGTGCGTCCGGCGTGTTCCCTCGAAGCTTCCCTGGGCGTGTTCTGATCCATTGCCGGTCAGGGAGCGCGCTTCGGCGCGCCCTGACAAGCATCAAAACCTCATACGCCTATGCGGGCCGGATGAGGACGTGCTTCTTCTTGCCGAAGGACAGCTTGATCACGCCCTCGGGCGTCAGATTGGCCGCCGACAGCGCCATCTTCTCGTCGCTGACGGACTCGTCGTTAACGCGCAGGCCGCCGCCCTTGATCTGGCGCCGTGCCTCGCCATTGGAGGCAACCAAGCCTGCCTTGACGAACGCATTGAGCACGCCGAGGCCGGCGTCCAGCTCGCCGCGCGGAATTTCCACCGTCGGCAGGCTTTCGGCCAGTGCGCCTTCCTCGAAGGTGCGCCGCGCGGTTTCAGCCGCCTGGTTTGCTGCGTCGCGTCCGTGCAAGAGCGCGGTCGCCTCGGTCGCAAGCACCTTCTTGGCCTCGTTGATCTCGGAGCCGCCGAGCGCCTCGAGCTTCCTGATCTCGTTCATCGGCAGCGTCGTGAACAGTTTCAGGAATTTGCCGACGTCGGCGTCCTCGGTGTTGCGCCAGTATTGCCAGAAATCATAGGGCGAGAACTGGTCGGCGTTCAGCCACACCGCGCCTTGCGCCGTCTTGCCCATCTTGGCGCCGGAAGCGGTCGTCAGCAGCGGTGTCGTCAGCGCGAACAGCTGGTGGGTGCCCATGCGGCGGCCGAGATCGACGCCCATGATGATGTTGCCCCACTGGTCCGAGCCGCCCATCTGCAATTTGCAACCGGTGCGCTTGGCGAGCTCGACGAAGTCGTAGGCCTGGCAGACCATGTAGTTGAACTCGATGAAGCTCATCTCCTGCTCGCGCTCGAGGCGCAGCCGCACGGAGTCCATGGTCAGCATGCGGTTGACCGAGAAATGCCGGCCGACGTCGCGCAGCATCTCGATCCAGTTGAGCTTGGTCAGCCACTCCGCATTGTCGAGCATGACGGCGTCGCTCTTGCCGTCGCCGTAGCGCAGCACCTTTGCGAACACGCCGCGGATCGATTCCTTGTTGGCCTCGATCTCGGCGACGGTGCGCATCGCGCGGGTCTCGTCCTTGCCGGAGGGGTCGCCGACCATGGTGGTGCCGCCGCCCATCAGCGTGATCGGTTTGTTGCCGGACTGCTGCAGCCAGTGCAGCATCATCATGGTCAGGTAGTTGCCGATGTGCAGCGAGCGGGCGGTGCAATCGTAGCCGACATAGGTGGTCGCTTCGCCCTTGGCGGCGAGCGCATCCAGCCCCTCGAAATCGGAGCACTGGTGGATGAAACCACGTTCCTGCAGGGTGTTGAGGAAATCCGATTTAAATGCAGTCATCTGTCGGCGAGCCTGACAATTCTTGGTTTACTGTTTCGGGTGCAATTTAAGGGTCTCCCGTGGGAACTCGATTGCCACCCGCCACTTTGCCTGTGGCATTATAAGATGTGTCCCTCTGGCACAAGATCGGCATGCCGGAGGGGGTCTCTTGAGGACGCTGATCCATGATGTTGACGGCACTCGGTTTGATGAGCGGCACCTCGCTGGACGGGGTGGATGTCGCGCTGATCGAAACCGACGGAAAGCAAGTGAAGGCGTTCGGGCCGTCCGGCTACCGGGCCTACAGCCCGGCTGAGCGCAATCTGCTGCGCCAGGCGCTGAGCGAGGCCGTGCACCTGCCGCGACGCGACGCCCGCCCGGGCGTTCTGGCCGAGGCCGAGCGCGCGGTGACGCTGGCCCATGCCGAGGCTGTGGCCGCCTTCATCGCCCAGAACCGGATGAAGCCGGAGGACATCGACATCGTCGGCTTCCACGGCCAGACGGTGCTGCATCGCCCCGAGAAGCGGCTGACGGTCCAGATCGGCGATGCGCCGGCGCTCGCCAGGGCGATCCATATCCCCGTGATGCACGACTTCCGCGCCGCCGACGTCGAGGCCGGCGGGCAGGGCGCGCCGTTCGTGCCGGTCTACCACCGGGCGCTCGTCCATTCGCTGGAGCGCGAAGGGCCGATCGTCGTCGTCAATATCGGCGGCGTCTCCAACATCACCTATATCGACGGCAACGACACGCTGATCGCCTGCGACACCGGGCCGGGCAACGCGCTGCTCGACGACTTCATGTACCGCACCATGAACCAGGCCTTCGATGCGGAAGGAAAGTTCGCGGCGCTCGGCAAGGTGGACGAAGCCTGGATCGCGCGGGCACTGGACCTGCCGTTCTTCGCAGCTCCGCCGCCGAAATCGCTCGACCGCAACGACTTTGCCGCGCTGAAGCTCGGCGACGTCGCGCCGGCCGACGGCGCCGCGACCCTGACCGCCTTCACAGCGGCCGCGATCGCCAGGATCATCTCGCTCCTGCCGCGCCGGCCGCGGAGCTGGATCGTCTGCGGCGGCGGCGCCCGCAACCTCACCATGCTGCGGATGCTGCGCGAGCGGGTAGGGTCGGCCACGGTCGAGGCCGCCGAGACGCTCGGCTGGGCCTCCGACGCCATCGAGGCGCAGGCCTTCGGCTTCCTGGCCGCCCGCGGCCTCAAGGGGCTGCCGCTGTCCTACCCGGCCACGACGGGGGTGCCGATGCCGATGACGGGCGGCGTGATGGCGCGGCCCTGAGGTCCGGGCCTCAATATCCAAGGACGGTTGATGCAAATGCATCGATCTTGACGGGTGGATGCAATTGCATCTATATTGGATGCAGTTGCATCAAACCGCCGGAATCATTGCCATGACCGCTTCACTGAGACTCATCAGCCACAAGCTTTGCCCGTATGTGCAGCGCGCCGTGATCGCGCTCAACGAGAAGGGCGTGCCGTTCGAACGGATCGACATCGATCTCGCCAACAAGCCCGACTGGTTTCTGAAGCTCTCGCCGCTCGGCAAGGTGCCGGTCCTGGTGGTGACGACGGAGAAGGGCGAGGTCGCGCTGTTCGAGAGCAACGTGATCTGCGAATACATCGAAGAGACGCAGGCGGGCCTCAAGCTGCATCCGGCGGATCCGTTGAAGCGCGCCGAGCATCGCGCCTGGATGGAGTTCGGCTCTGCGATCCTCGGTGACCTCTGGGGTCTGGAGACCACGACCGATCCGGCGACGTTCGAAAGCAAGCGTCAGGCGCTCGTCGCAAAGTTCGCGCGGGTCGAGGCTGCGCTCGGCGCTAGCCCATTCTTCGCTGGCGAGGCGTTCAGCCTGGTCGATGCCGTGTTTGCCCCGATCTTCCGTTATTTCGACCTGTTCGACGAACTGACCGAGCACGGTATCTTCCGCGAAGTGCCGAAGGTCCGCGCGTGGCGAGCCGAGCTTGCGAAACGTCCGAGCGTGCGCACCGCAGTCGGCGCGGACTATCCGCAATTGCTGCGTGCCTTCCTGGTGCGCCACGACGCGCATCTGCTGAAGCTTGCGGCCTGAGCGCACGCCAATGTCGCAATCCATGGCCTGGCTGATGCTGGTGATCGCCGGTGCGCTCGATGTCGGCTGGGCGATCTCGATGAAATATGCCGAAGGCTACACGCGGGCAGGCTGGAGCATCGCCTCGCTGGTGCTGCTCGCCGCCTTTGTCTTCCTGCTCGGACGCGCTTTGCAGGTGCTGGAGGTCGGAGTCGCCTATTCGGTGTGGACCGGCATCGGCGCGGCCGGCACCTTCCTGCTGGGCGTCGTGCTGTTCGGCGAGACCTTGAGCGCGATGAAGCTTGCCGGCATCGCGCTCGTGTTGATGGGGATCGCCGCGCTCAAGCTGGCCTAGGCGGCGCGCGTAGCCCGGATGGAGCGAAGCGCAATCCGGGGTGTTGCCGCAAGCGAGAGCGGTCCCGGATTTCGCTTCGCTCCATCCGGGCTACAAGTGGTCAGCGCACGTTGGCGAGGCGCATGTCGAGATAAGCCGTGATGGTTTCCATCAGCGGCTCGAGTTTGGCGTCGAAGAAGTGGTTGGCGCCGGGGATGACCTGCTGGTCGATCACGATGCCCTTCTGCGTCTTCAGCTTCTCGACCAGCGTGTTGACGTCCTTGGGCGGCACCACCGCATCCTTCTCGCCATGCACGATCAGGCCCGACGAGGGGCAGGGCGCGAGGAACGAGAAGTCGTAGAGGTTGGCCGGCGGCGCGATCGAGATGAAACCCTCGACCTCGGGACGGCGCATCAACAGCTGCATGCCGATCCAGGCGCCGAAGGAGAAGCCGGCGACCCAGCAGGCGCGTGCTTCGGGATTGATGGTCTGCGCCCAGTCGAGGGCTGCGGCCGCATCCGACAATTCGCCGGTGCCGTGGTCGAACGAGCCCTGGCTGCGGCCGACGCCGCGGAAGTTGAAGCGCAGCACCGAGAAGCCGCGATGTGCGAATGCGTAGTAGCACTGGTACACGATCTGATGGTTCATCGTGCCGTGAAACTGCGGATGCGGATGCAGGATCATCGCGATCGGCGCGTTCTTCTGCTTGGCCGGGTGATAGCGGCCTTCGAGACGGCCAGCAGGGCCGGTGAAAATGACTTCGGGCATGATGATCTCTTGATTGATCCCTTGAAGACGGCCTTCAGCAATCAACCGATTCATCGGCAGCTCGGCCGATCAAACCGCGAATGGAAGGGTGGAGCGGCGCCCTCGGATGACGCGCGAGCGGCGCGCGGTGAACTGACGCGGGCGTTCTAACATGAGGCGAGGGTCAAAAAGCAAGCATCTTGAACATCCCGCAATGGGCTCAAGATGTTAGCGCGTCATGGCGGCGTCATTGAGCGGTGGGGATTCGGAATCGAGTTGCCAAGCGCTCCACGGGGGCCCATGTCGGGCTCCGGGACGGGCACACCAGCCCAATCCATGGAGTAACATAATACCTCATGCCTAGCCGCGTCTATCTCGACTGGAATGCGACCACGCCGCTCCGCGCCGAAGCGCGGACCGCGATGCTTGCAGCCTGGGAGCTGATCGGCAATCCGTCCTCGGTCCATGCCGAGGGGCGCGAGGCGCGCCGGCTGGTCGAGGAAGCCCGCGCCACGCTCGCGGCGGCCGTCGGTGCATTGCCGCGGAACGTCGTCTTCACCTCAGCCGGAACCGAGGCCAACGCGTTGGCGCTGTCGCCCGGTTTGCGGGGGTCGTCCGGCAGCCCTGTCGAGCGCCTGTTGGTCTCGGCCGTCGAGCACGCCTCGGTGCTGTCAGGCGGCCGGTTCCCTGCGGACAAGGTCAGCCAAATTCCGGTCACACGGGCCGGCGTCATCGACCTCGACCAGCTGAAGACGTTGCTCGGCGACGGCCCGCCGGCGCTGGTCTCCATCATGGCTGCGAACAACGAGACCGGCGCAATTCAGCCGATCGCAGAGGCTGCCGGGATCGTCCACGAGGCGGGAGGGCTCCTGCACGTCGATGCGATCCAGGCGCTGGGGAAAATCCCGTTCGATATCAAGGTTGTGGACGCAGACCTTACGACCTTTTCCGCGCACAAGATCGGCGGCCCCAAGGGCGTCGGCGCGCTGGTCCTGGCGGAGGGGATCGCTGGATTGGAACCCCTGCTGCGGGGCGGCGGACAGGAGCTGAGCCGCCGCGCGGGAACCGAGAATGTCGCTGGCATCGCCGGCTTCGGCGCAGCGGTGAGAGCGGCCCTTCAGACTCTGCCGGAGGATACGGAGCGGGTGGCAACCCTCAGAGATTCCTTGGAAAATGGTATCCGCGGGGTCGCCGGCGCGATGGTCTTCGCGGATGACGTTAAGCGGTTGCCAAATACCATCCTTTTCACGGCCCTCGGCCTGAAGGCCGAGACCGCCGTGATCGGCTTCGATCTCGAAGGTGTGGCTGTGTCCTCGGGCTCGGCCTGTTCATCAGGCAAAGTGCAGCCGTCTCACGTGCTATCGGCGATGGGGTATGATGCCACCGTTGCCCAGGGAGCGGTGCGTCTCAGTCTGGGCTGGTCCACGGAACCAGATGACATCAACAGGGCGTTAGAGGCTTGGCGAAAGCTTGGTAATACCCTACTTAGAGCCTAAGCGACGAAACACGGCTTGAACGGTTCTAAGCGCGTGCTTTCTGCCGAAAAACATCGTAATACTCGTCCAAGTTTGTGATCCACCGCGGTCCTTGAAACCGCGAGCGGAGGATAGAATGCCAGCCGTGCAAGAGACGGTCGAGCGCGTGAAGCGCATCGACGTCGATCAGTATCGTTATGGGTTTGAAACCCTGATCGAGTCCGACAAGGCCCCCAAGGGGCTGTCGGAAGAGACCGTCAAGTTCATCTCCGAGAAGAAGAACGAACCCGCCTGGATGCTCCAGTGGCGGCTCGAGGCCTATCGGCGCTGGCTGACCATGACCGAGCCGACCTGGGCGCGCGTCGACTATCCCAAGATCGACTTCCAGGACCTCTATTATTACGCGGCGCCGAAGCCGAAGAAGACGGTCACCTCGCTCGACGAGATCGATCCGGAGATTCTCAAGACCTACGAGAAGCTCGGCATTCCCCTGCGGGAGGTCGCCATGCTCGAAGGCGTCGAGCCGAAGCCCGGCGAGGAAGACCCGGCCCGGCGCAAGATCGCGGTCGATGCGGTGTTCGATTCGGTCTCGGTTGCGACCACGTTCAAGGCCGAGCTGAAGAAGGCCGGCGTGATCTTCATGCCGATCTCGGAGGCGATCCGCGAGCATCCCGAGCTGGTGCAGAAATATCTGGGATCGGTGGTTCCGACCTCGGACAATTTCTACGCGACGCTGAACTCGGCGGTGTTCTCCGACGGCTCGTTCGTCTACGTGCCGCCAGGCGTGCGCTGCCCGATGGAGCTGTCGACCTATTTCCGCATCAACGAGCGCAACACCGGCCAGTTCGAGCGCACGCTGATCATCGCCGACAAGGGCTCCTACGTCTCCTATCTCGAAGGCTGCACCGCGCCGCAGCGCGACGAGAACCAGCTGCATGCCGCCGTGGTCGAGCTCGTTGCGCACGATGACGCCGAGATCAAATATTCGACGGTCCAGAACTGGTACCCCGGCAATTCGGAAGGCAAGGGCGGCATCTACAATTTCGTCACCAAGCGTGGCGACTGCCGTGGCGACCGGTCCAAGATTTCCTGGACCCAGGTCGAGACCGGCTCCGCCATCACCTGGAAGTACCCGAGCTGCATCCTGCGTGGCGACAATTCCAGCGGTGAGTTCTACTCGATCGCGATCTCGAACGGTTTCCAGCAGGTCGATTCGGGCACCAAGATGATCCACCTCGGCAAGAACACGTCGAGCCGGATCATCTCGAAGGGCATCGCCGCCGGCAAGTCGCAGAACACCTATCGCGGGCTCGTCACCGCGCACCGGAAAGCGACCGGCGCGCGCAACTTCACCGCCTGCGATTCCCTGCTGATCGGCGACAAATGCGGCGCGCACACCGTGCCGTATATCGAGGCCAAGAACTCCTCGGCGACGTTCGAGCACGAGGCGACGACCTCGAAAATCTCCGAGGACGTGCTGTTCTACTGCATCCAGCGCGGCCTCAGCCAGGAAGAAGCCGTCGGCCTCGTCGTCAACGGTTTCGTCAAGGACGTGCTTCAGCAACTGCCGATGGAATTCGCGGTGGAAGCGCAGAAGCTGATCTCGATCTCGCTTGAAGGGTCGGTCGGCTAATCGCCGACCCTCGCGGTGCGCTACGGCGCTCCATGCATCATTTGAATGGACTGGACACCAAGATGGCTTTGCTTGAAGTGAAGGATTTGAAGGTTCGTGTCGAGGAGCGTGAGATCCTCCACGGGCTGACGCTGACCGTGAACGAGGGCGAGGTTCACGCGATCATGGGGCCGAACGGCTCCGGCAAATCGACGCTCTCTCACGTCATCGCCGGCAAGCCCGGCTATGAGGTCACCGACGGCCAGATCCTGTTCAAGGGCGAGGACCTGCTGGAGATGGACCCCAACGAGCGCGCCGCGAAGGGCGTGTTCCTGGCGTTCCAGTATCCGGTTGAGATTCCCGGCGTCGCCACCATGACCTTCCTGCGCACCGCACTGAACGCGCAGCGCAAAGCGCGCGGCGAGAGCGAATATTCGACCCCGGACTTCCTGAGGAAGGTCCGCGAGGTCTCGAAGTCGCTGAACATCCCGCAGGATATGCTCAAGCGCGGTGTCAATGTCGGCTTCTCCGGCGGCGAGAAGAAGCGCAACGAGGTGCTGCAGATGGCGCTGTTCGAGCCGAGCCTGTGCATCCTCGACGAGATGGATTCGGGCCTCGACATCGACGCGCTGCGCATTGCGGCGGACGGCGTCAACGCGCTGCGTTCGCCGAAGCGCGCGATGGTCGTCATTACCCACTATCAGCGGCTGCTGAACTACATCGTGCCCGACGTCGTGCACGTGATGTCGAAGGGCCGTGTCGTGAAGAGCGGCGGCAAGGACTTGGCGCTGGAGCTGGAAGCGTCCGGCTACGCCCAGTTCGAGGATGCCGCGTAAGGAATTTTAGGATGAACGTTGCTGTGGCAAAGACCGGAAACGGCCGCGCGGTGAGCGATCTCTTCGCCAGCGCCGAAGGCCGCCTGCCGGGTCCGCCTTCTGTGATCGCGGTACGCCGCGAGGCGTTCGAGACCTATGAGCGTCTCGGCCTGCCGCATCGCCGAATCGAGGAATGGAAATACACCGACCTGCGCGCACTGGTCGGCGAGGTGCTGCCGCTGGCAGCCAGCCCCGATGCGGCCGCCTTGAAGCGCGCTGCGGACGCAGTTAAGGCGCATGCGATCGAAGGTGCCCGCAAGCTGGTGCTGGTCGACGGCGTGTTCGCCGCCGATCTCTCAGACGTCAAGGCGCTAGCCGCTGAGGCGGGTCTCAAGACGCTGCGGGAAACGCTGGAGAAGGACGCAGGTCTCCTGAAGACCGCGGCCACCGATGCCGTGATCGCGCTGAATGCGGCGCTGGCAACCGACGGCGTCGTGTTGTCGATCGCCGACGGCGCGCAGCTGTCCGCGCCGATCCAGATCATCCACATCGCGACCGCTTCGTCCGCGTCGGCTTTCAGCCGTTCGCAGATCGCGGTCGGGAACGGCGCTCGCGCCACCATCATCGAGAGCTTTGTGGCGGCCGGTGCCAAGGCCTACCAGGTCAACGACGCCGTCATCCTCTCGGTCGGCGACAATGCCGACGTCGCGCATATCCGCCTGTTGGACGATGCGCCCGACGCGGTGAACGTGACCTCGCAGTTCGTCACGGTCGGCGCGAACACGAAACTCAATTTCTTCAACATGACGACTGGCGCTGTCGTCAGCCGCCTGCAGGGCTTCATCACGCTGGCAGGCGAGGGCAGCGATCTCTCCGTCAACGGCGTGAACCTGCTGCAGAAGACCGAGCACGGCGACACCACGCTGGTGGTCGACCATGCCGTGCCGAACTGCGTCAGCCGCGAGGTCTTCCGCGCCGTGATCGACGATCGCGCCCATTCAGTGTTCCAGGGCCGCATCATCGTCCGTCCCGATGCACAGAAGACCGACGGCAAGATGATGACCCGCGCGCTGCTGCTTTCGGACGAAGCCGAGGCCGACAACAAGCCGGAGCTCGAGATATTCGCCGATGACGTCTCCTGCGGCCACGGCGCCACTGCCGGCGCGCTCGACGACAGCCTGCTGTTCTATCTGAAGGCGCGCGGTCTGCCGGAGAAGGAGGCCCAGGCGCTGCTGATCCAGGCTTTCGTGGGTGAGGCGATCGAGCAGATCGCCGATGACGGCTTGCGCGAGCACGTGATCGGTATCGCCGAGCGCTGGCTGGAGCGGCGCCAATGAGCACGCATCCCGCAGTCAAGAACGGTGCCTACGACGTCGCACGCGTGCGCCAGGATTTTCCGGCGCTCGCCATGCAGGTCTACGGCAAACCGCTGGTCTATCTCGACAACGCCGCCTCGGCGCAGAAGCCGAGCGCCGTGCTCGACCGCATGACGCAGGCCTATACGTCCGAATACGCCAACGTGCATCGCGGCCTGCATTACCTCGCCAATGCCGCCACCGAAGCCTATGAGGGCGGTCGCAGCAAGGTTGCGCAGTTCATCAACGCGCCGCGGACCGAAGAGGTCATCTTCACCCGCAACGCGACGGAGGCGATCAATTTGGTCGCGTCGTCCTGGGGCGAGCCGAACATCGGAGAAGGCGACGAGATCGTCATCTCGATCATGGAGCACCACTCCAACATCGTGCCGTGGCATTTCCTCAGGGAACGCCATGGCGCCGTGATCAAGTGGGCGCCGGTCGATGACGAGGGTAACTTCCTCATCGACGAGTTCGAGAAGCTGCTGACCGCGAAGACCAAGCTGGTCGCGATCACGCAGATGTCGAACGCGCTCGGCACCATTGTCCCGATCAAGGACGTTGTAAAAATCGCCCACGCCCGCGGCATTCCCGTGCTGGTCGACGGCAGCCAGGGTGCGGTGCACCTGCCTGTCGACGTCCAGGATCTCGGCTGCGATTTCTATGTCTTTACCGGCCACAAGGTCTACGGGCCGACTGGCATCGGCATCCTCTGGGCCAAGTACGACCACCTCGTCGCGATGCGTCCCTATAACGGCGGTGGCGAAATGATCCGCGAGGTCTCGCGCGACATCGTCACCTATGGCGATCCCCCGCACAAGTTCGAGGCCGGCACGCCCGCGATCGTCGAGGCCGTGGGCCTTGGCGCGGCCATCGACTACGTCAATTCGATCGGCAAGGAGCGCATCGCCGCCCACGAGCACGATCTCACCACCTATGCCCAGGACCGGCTGCGCGAGATCAATTCGCTGCGGCTGATCGGCACCGCCCGGGGCAAGGGCCCGGTGATCTCCTTCGAGCTTAGGGGCGCCCACGCCCACGACGTCGCCACCGTGATCGACCGCCAGGGCATCGCCGTGCGCGCCGGCACCCATTGCGTGATGCCGCTTTTAGAGCGGTTCAATGTAACCGCCACCTGCCGGGCGTCGTTCGGCATGTATAATACGCGGGAAGAAGTCGATCATCTGGCACAGGCGCTGTTGAAGGCGCGGGATTTGTTCGCATGAGTGACACGGCCGAAGTCAAAGCCAATCCGATGGAGACCCAGTCGGCGCTGCCGCCTGAGGAGACCGAGCGTCTCACCACCGAGATCATCGCGGGCCTCAAGACCGTGTTCGATCCGGAGATCCCGGCCGACATCTACGAACTCGGCTTGATCTACAAGGTCGAGATCAAGGACGACCGCTCGGTCGACGTCCAGATGACGCTGACGACGCCGAACTGCCCGGCTGCCGGCGAGCTCCCGACCATGGTCGAGAATGCGGTCGCCAGCGTCCCCGGCGTCGGCGTGGTCGACGTCAAGGTCGTCTGGGAGCCGCCGTGGTCGCCGGAACGCATGAGCGACGAGGCCCGCCTCGTGCTCAACATGTGGTGACGGTCTCAGCTCGCATTGAATTCGCTCCGCAACGGACCACATAGATAACATGACCCAGGCAACACCAGCTTCGACACCAAAGCCCCGGCGACCGCGCCCGCAGGTGATGCGGCTGACGGATGCCGCGGCCCAGCGCATCAGCGAGCTGACGAGCCGCGCCGATTCCGAGATCGTGGGCCTGCGCGTCGGCGTGAAGAACGGCGGCTGTGCCGGCCAATCCTACACGGTCGAATACGCCCATGATGTCCGCCCGACTGACGAGGTCGTCGAGGACAAGGGCGTCAAGATCCTGGTCGATCCCAAGGCCGTGCTGTTCCTGCTCGGCACCGAGATGGACTACAAGGCCGACAAGATGCAGGCCCAGTTCGTCTTCAACAACCCCAACCAGGTCTCCGCCTGCGGCTGCGGCGAGTCGGTCGAGCTGCGGCCCGCGAAGATCGACGGGTAAGCCGAGTTCGCGCCAAACACTCCTTTGTCGTCCCGGCGCACGCCGGGACCCATACCGCGTGATCCGGCGGTTAAGTGCGGTATCGGTACCACGCTTTCTTGGCTGCCAGTCTTCGCTAAACTCTTCCCTGTGGTTATGGGTCCCCGCGTTCGCGGGGACGACCGTGGGGAGACAACTTGGCCATGGACCGCGAATTCCTGATCGACCTGTTCGCCGATTTCGGCCCCGTCACCATCCGAAAAATGTTCTCCGGCTACGGCATCTCCGCCGACGGCATCAACTTCGCGCTCGCCTTGCGCGCGGGCCTGTTCTTCCGTGCCGACGAGGTCACCATCCCGAACTTTGAAGCGGAAGGCTCGAAGCCGTTCCAGTATTCGACCCGCGCCAAAACCGTGCTGGTGAATTCCTATTGGGAACTGCCGGCGCGCCTGTTCGATGATTCCGAGGAGCTTGCGCAATGGGCGAGGGCAGCGCTTGCCGCCGCCCAGCGCGCCAAGGTGAAGAAGCGGCCGAAGGGGAAGAAGGCGGTGGCGAAGAAGAAGATCGCGAAGAAGCCGCCGGCGAAGGAACAAGCAGCCAAGAAGGCGGTTCGTAGGGTGGGCAAAGCGAAGCGTGCCCACCGGTGAGGTCGTGGCGCGGAGAGATGGTGGGCACGGCGCTATGCGTCTTTGCCCACCCTACGGGAGGTTCAGTCCACGGCCTTGGTCAGTCCGACCCTCATGTCCTTGGCGATGAAGACACCGACGCCGTCGGCAAGCACGCGACCGTCGGCGATTCCGAGGACCAGCTTGCCGCGCCGGACCATGCGCATGGCGACCTCGTAGCGGACGCATTTCGTTTCCGGTGTGACCAATCCCGCAGCTTCGACCTCGCCGACGCCGATGGCGCGGCCCTTGCCCGGTGAACCCGACCAGCCGAGCCAGTAGCCGATCATCTGCCACATCGCATCCAGTCCGAGGCTTCCCGGCATCATCGCGTCACCGCGATAGTGGCAATCGAAGAACCAGTGGCCGGGGACAATATCGAGCTCGCCGACGATGTGGCCCTTGCCGAACTCGCCGCCGTCCAGGCTGATCTCGGTGATGCGATCCATCATGAGCATCGGCGGGGCCGGCAATTGCGCGTTGCCCGGGCCGAAATAGCCGCCGTCGCTCGATCTCAGCAGCTCGTCCCTGGTGTAGGACGGTTGCGGTGTGTGAAAGTCATGGGGATTGGGCAAGACGACAAGTCCTCTCGACGTTCGCAGTCGGGCGGCGGGGAAGATGTCGTTCGGCGGATTGGAATGTCAAGCGCCGGCCGTCTCTTCGGCGCGCTGCTGCGGCGTCAGGCGACCCGGCTGTGCGACTCGATAGCGAATTCCGGATCGGCCTCGCAGATCACGCGGTTGCGCCCGTTGCGCTTGGCGGCATAGAGGCAGGCATCGGCACGCTCGATCAGCGCGTCGGGGTCGTCGCCCTGCTTGAGCATGGAGACGCCGACGGAGATGGTGACGCGGCCGAGGATCTCGCCAGTCGATTTCTTCTTCAATTCCTTCGCCATCACGGCGCGGCGGATGTGATCTGCAACGGTGAGGGCCTGGCGCAGCGCCGTGTTGGGCAGCAGGACCGCGAATTCCTCGCCGCCATAGCGCGCGGTGATGTCCTGCCCCTTGATGGTCTGCTTCATGGACAGGCCGACCAGCCGCAACACCTGGTCGCCGGTGAGATGGCCGTAGGAATCGTTGAACGATTTGAAATGATCGATGTCGAACAGCAGCAGCGACAGCGGCTCGCCCGAGGCGAGCGCGCTCTGCACGGCCATGCCGATCATGCGATCGAAATATTTGCGATTGCCCAATCCCGTCAGCGGATCGGTCAGGCTCTCGGCGCGGATTGCCTCCAGGCTCTGCTGGAGATTGCTGATCTCGTTCTTGGACAGGGTCAGCCGGTCTTCCAGCGCCTTGTTGGTCTCCCGCATCTCGCCGGTCGAACGCAGCAGCGTCTCAACGATCGACTTGATCTGGTCGCGGTTCTTGGCCGACGACAGTTGCTCGGTCCCCGTGGGTCGGTCAAAATCCCCCGGGTATGGTCACTTGAAACTCCCCCACCTGATGATCGCCGTCAGCGCCGCTGAACAGCAGTAGCCGGTCAGGCAGGACGTTTATG
>NZ_JASAUS010000095.1:0-35907 GCF_029953005.1 Bradyrhizobium sp. Mp27
ACGCCTCAAGCACCTTGCGATCTTTCCTCGAAAGGTGGACTTCTCTTGCTTCGGGTATCATCCCGACCTTGAATCACGACTCACGTTCCAAGAAAAGTGGGTACTAGCTCTTGTCCGGACCTCGCGGTTTCGGATGGAGTTATTGGCATGAATGATCGGTTCAAGGATAAAGTCGTCATCGTTACCGGCGCCGGCAGCGGCATCGGCGCCGCAGCCGCAAGGCGCTTTCACGGCGAAGGCGCCATTGTCGTGCTGAATGGGCGCCGGGAGGTCAAGCTGGCTGAAGTCGCTGCCGAACTCGGCACCGATCGCTGCATGATCTGGCCCGGCGACGTCTCGATCGCCGCAGACGTCGAGCGCCTGGTCGCCGACGTGGTCCGGCAATTCGGCAGGATCGACATCCTCGTCAACAATGCCGGGACGGGTGCACTGATCGATTTCCTGGGCTCGCCGGTCCAGCTGTGGCGAGATCTCTTCGCGGTCAATGTCGACGGCGTCCTCTACATGACGCGCGCCGCGCTTCCGCACCTGATCGAAAGCGGCGGCTCGATCGTCAACGTGTCGTCTCTCAGCGGGCTCGGCGGCGATCGGGGCTTAAGCTTCTACAACGCCACGAAGGGGGCCGTCAGCAATCTCACACGCAGCCTGGCGCTCGACTTTGGCCCGAGAGGCGTGCGCATCAATGCGGTGTGCCCATCATTGACCCTCACCGACCTGACGACGCCGATCATGGAGCAATATCCGGAATTGTTCGCGAAGCTGGTGGAACGTATCCCCCTGGGGCGCGGAGCCCGGTCCGAGGAAGTCGCGAGCGTCATCGCATTTCTCGCAAGCGACGACGCCAGCTTCGTGAATGGGGTGAATCTGCCAGTCGACGGCGGCGTCGACGCATCGACCGGGCAGGCCCCCTTCGCGTAGCGCGGTTAGGTTTGCGAGAGCACCCGTGCAGCAGCCTGGGTCCCGGCTCTGCGCCGCAACGCCTACGCGTTGCAGCTTGTCCGGGACACGAGAGAGGGCGCGGTGATTCACCTTGCTCCGTCATTGCGAGCCAACGGGTCCGCGCAAAGCGCGGCCCGATGACAGGCTCCGCGAAGCAATCCAGCATCTCTCCGCGGAAAGACTCTGGATTGCTTCGCTGCGCTCGCAATGACCACCGAGAGAGTGTGCCTGTACTCTCCTTTCGTGCCCCGGACGCAGCGCAGCGTCGCTTCGACGGTGCGCTGCAGAGCCGGGGCCCATGTTGCGAATGAGGTTGTGGCTCCTGGGTCCCGGATCTGCGCTTCGCTTGTCCGGGACACGAGAGTGAGTACGCTGCGCCCCTTACGAGAAGAATGCGATCTTCTCGGCCTGGGTCATGCGGCGGATTGGCGCCATGGGGTCGTTGGCCGCCGCGCGGGGCTTTTGCAGGATGCCGCTGGCGAGGATGGTGGCCCCGAGCGAGGGCTCGGGCAAGGAGGCGGACAAGGGTGAGGGCATCGGAAGCGTCGCGGTCGGCGCCGCACCGAATGTCGCCGCGGCCGCCATGGCCGGGGCCGGCTGCTCCATCACCTCGGCGGCGGCCTCCGCAATGGCGTCTGTGAGGCGCGCAAGCGAGTCCATCGCGATCGGCGCGTCTTCGACGGGCTCCTCCGCGACTGCGGTGGCGGCCGGCTCGGCTGCGACCGGCTCGGGAAGCTCTGCGGCAATCGGGGCTGCGACCTCCGCGGCCATCGGCTCCGGAATGGCCGCTTCCATCTCGACCGGTTCGGTGATCTCGTCGAACTCCGGATCGGGCGCGGCCATTTCCAGCGCGATGGCATCGAGTATGGCTTCGTCCTCGGCTTCCGCGGCGGCATCGAGCGAGACCCCGTCAGTCACCTCGGTGAAGGCGGCGGCCTCTGCGACCTCCTCTTCGGGGCCGACGTGATGGCCGGCGACGAGCTCCGGCTCGGTGGCGACGTCGATCGCTTCCTCGCCAACGGCGCGTGCTTCGGCGGCGCTGGCCTCGACCGCTGCTTCGGGCGCGAGAGTCGCTGCGATATCCTGCGGCGCCTCCGTAAAAGCCACGAGTGCTTCAGTGGCCATCGCGGCAGGCACAGCCTCTGCGACGGACGCTTCCTGCACCGGCGCAGGCGCGGGATTCACCGCCGCTTGCGGCGCTGTGTCGCCGTCACCATCGAGCTGCTCGACCCGATCCCTGAGCAGATCGAATGCGGCCTTGAGCTCGACGCGGGGGTCGACGGTCGATAGCTGCCCGCAAGCCGCCTCGATGGAGGCGAGCTGCGAATCAATGAGATCGCAGATTCGCCCGTCGGCGCCGATCTCGCGCCAGCGCCAAGAGATCTCCTTGATGATGCGCACGCCGCGCGGAATCGGCGCGAGGCTGGCCTCGATCGCCGCGGGATCGAAGGCGGCAATCGCGATGGTCTCGGCTTCGCGGATGGCGCGGCGGATCTCGACCAGCGCCTCGGGCAGGCGATCCTCGACGACCGGTTGTCGCTGTGCCGCAAGGGTTTCTTCGATTTTCGCGACCGCATCGAGCACCATGCGGGTATCCGCATTGCGGTTGCGCTTGGCATATTCGCCGAGGAACCAGCGGCCGCGCGCGGTCTCCATGAAGGCTTCGCGGATCGCGTCGTAATCCTGCTCGTTCGGCTCGGCCGCACGGGCAGACATAGGCGAGAGGGCGAATGCTTCGTTGGCCATGACAATCTCGTCGCGCAAATCACTACGCGTTACTGTAACGATCACCACGATATCGACCGAATCGCAATTGGTTTGATGGCAGGCGAATCACAAATCCCCACGCAAGCCGCCGTGAAGCGGCGATTCGCCGTGAGTCTCGCGCTGTTCTATTCAGCCGTGTTCGCGGTCTCGGGCACGCATCTGCCGTTCTTTCCGGTCTGGCTGAAGGCGATCGGCATCGACGCAAGCTGGATCGGCCTCATCAACGCGCTGCCGGCGATCACGCGCTTCACCACGCTGCCGCAGATCACCGCACTTGCCGAAAGGCGACATGCCATTCGCGCCGGCATGATGGTCTCGGTGCTGGCGACTGCGATAGGGTTCACGGCGGTCGGCCTGCAGCAGCAGCCGCTGACGCTGTTCCTGATCTATGCGCTGACCTGTATGATGTGGACGCCGACGACCCCGCTGACCGATGCCTATGCGCTGCGCGGCGTCGCCCGCTACGGGCTCGACTACGGACCGTTGCGGCTGTGGGGGTCGGCGGCCTTCGCCGCGGGCTCGCTCGCCTGCGGCTTTCTCGTCGACCACATCGCGGCGCGCGATCTGATCTGGATCATCGTCGCGTGGGCCGTCGTTGCGGTCGCCGCCAGCCTGCTGCTCCAGCCGCTCGACGATGTCAGGCGCAGGACGACGGAGACGCATGCCGGCAAGGCCTTGCTGCGCGATGGCGGCTTCTGGGCCGTCATCGCGTCGGCCGCGCTGATCCAGGGCAGCCACGTCGCCTATTACACGTTCTCGGCCATCAACTGGCAGCTCCATGGCTTCGGCGGGCTGACGATCGCGGGCCTCTGGACGTTGGGTGTGATCGCCGAGATCGTCGTGTTCGCGCTGTCGCCGCGGTTCTCGCTGCATCCGTCCACGCTGATCGCGATCGGCGGCGTGAGCGCCGTGGTGCGCTGGATCGTCACCGCGCAGGAGCCGCCGCTGGCGCTGCTCGTGATCGTGCAGCTCGGCCACGGCCTCACCTTCGGCATGACCATCGTCGGCACCATGAACCTGCTGGTGCAGCGCGTGCCATCGCATCAGATCGCGCGGGGGCAGGGCTATTACGCCGCGTGCAACGGGCTGTTGGGTGCAGCGACATCGATCGCGTCAGGTGCGATCTACGCCCGCATCGGCGACAGCTTGTACTACGTCATGGCCGCGATGGCCGCGGCCGGCGCGCTGGTGATCTGGTCGGCGCGGCATCGACTCAAGGCTCATCCCCAGAGCGCGGAGGCGGGCGGATAGACCAGGCTGTCGTCGTAGCGCAGCCCGTGATCGCGGTCGCGCGCCAGCAGCAGCGGGCCGTCGAGATCGACGAAGCGCGCCTGCGGCGTCACCAGTATTGCGGGGGCCATCGACAACGAGGTCGCGACCATGCAGCCGATCATGATCTCGAAACCGAGCGCCTGCGCCGCATCGGCCATCGCGAGCGCCTCGGTGAGCCCGCCGGTCTTGTCGAGCTTGATGTTCACGGCGTCGTAGCGCTCGCGGAGCGGCGCGAGCGAAGGGCGGTCATGCACGCTCTCGTCGGCGCAGACCGCGAGCGGCCGCTTGATCCGCGCCAGAGCGCCATCCTTACCAGCCGGCAGCGGCTGCTCGACCAGGGTGACGCCGACGGCATCGCAGGCGGCGAGATTCTGCTCCAGATTGGCCTCGGTCCAGGCCTCGTTGGCATCCACGATCAGCTCGGATTCGGGGGCGGCCTTCCGAACCGCCGCGATCCGCTCCGCATCGCCGTCGCCGCCGAGCTTGATCTTGAGCAGGGGGCGGTGCGCCGCCTTGGCGGTCGCCGCCGCCATGGCCTCGGGGGTGCCCAACGAAATCGTGAAGGCGGTGGTGCGCTCGCCCGGCACCGGGCGGTCCAGCAGGTTCCAGGCCCGCAGGCCGGTCGCCTTTGCCTCGAGGTCGATCAGGGCGCAATCCAGCGCGTTGCGGGCCGCTCCGGGCGGCATGGCGGCCTGCAGGGCCTCCCGCGAGAGGCCGCCGGCGACGGCCGCCTGCATGGCCTGGATGGCGGCAAGGGTCGCCTCGGGGGTCTCGCCATAGCGCGGATAGGGGACGCATTCGCCGCGGCCGGTGAGGCCGTTCCGGCTCACTTCGGCCACGACGGTCACGGCCTCGGTCTTGGCGCCCCGGCTGATGGTAAAACTGCCGGCGATCGGAAAGCGCTCGATTCGCGCGCGAAGTGCCGGAACTTTGCTGGAAGTCATTTTGAACTCTGGCGAAATCTGAACCTGCTAGTTACCTCTAGCAACTAACATTAACCAGTTGGGGATACCTTCTCCGGGTAAGGGCGTGTGCGCAACCATCTGATTCTACCCGTTTCTCGCGCCCCGGCACGGGAGCGGAGACCTTGAGCGGCGATCCGAAGCTGGAACGGATTGCCAAGGGCAATGCGCTGGCACTCTGCGCCACCGGAACCTGGACCGCGAGCTTCGCGCCGGTCCTGGAGCGGATGGTGGCTGACGCCGAAAAGCTTGCCGGCGGCTCGCAAAGCATCTTCATCGACGTCTCCGAGGTCGCCAAGCTCGACACGTTCGGCGCCTGGCTGATCGAACGGCTGCGCCGCAGCCTGACCCAGGGCGCCGTCGAGGCGCAGATCGCGGGGCTCTCCGCCAATTATTCGAGCCTCGTGGACGAGGTGCGGCGGGTCAGGGCGACGCCGGTCGTCGACAGCAGCGCGGTCACCATCACCGGCATGCTGGAGCAGATCGGCCGGGCCGTGGCCGGGGTCGCCGGCACGGTTGCGGGCCTCGTCGACATGCTCGGCGCGGTGCTCGCGGCGGGGTTTCGCGTCTTGATCCACCCGCGCTCGTTCCGCCTGACCTCGACCGTGCACCACATGGAGCAGGTCTGCTGGCGCGCGGTGCCGATCATCGTGCTGATCACGTTCCTGATCGGCTGCATCATCGCCCAGCAGGGCATTTTTCATTTCCGCAGGTTCGGCGCCGACATCTTCGTCGTCGACATGCTCGGCGTGCTGGTGCTGCGCGAGATCGGCGTCCTCCTGGTCGCGATCATGGTCGCGGGTCGCTCGGGCAGCGCCTACACGGCCGAGCTCGGCTCGATGAAGATGCGCGAGGAGATCGACGCGCTGCGCACGATGGGTTTCGACCCGATCGAGGTCCTGGTGCTGCCGCGCATGCTGGCGCTGGTGCTGGCGCTGCCGATCCTCGCCTTCCTCGGTGCCATGGCCGCGCTTTATGGCGGCGGCCTCGTCGCCTGGCTCTATGGCGGCGTCGATCCCGAAGCCTTCCTGCTGCGCCTGCGCGACGCCATCTCGATCGACCATTTCATCGTCGGCATCGTCAAAGCACCGGTGATGGCGGCCGTGATCGGCATCGTCGCCTGCGTCGAGGGGCTCGCCGTGCAGGGCAGCGCGGAATCGCTCGGACAGCACACCACGGCATCCGTGGTGAAGGGCATCTTCTTCGTCATCGTCATGGACGGCGTGTTCGCCATCTTCTTCGCCTCGATCGGGATGTGACGATGGCGCAAGAATCTCAAGACGCGATTCAAAATCCGATCATCCGCGTTCGCGACATCACCGTGCAGTTCGGCGCGACGCGCGTGCTCGACGGCCTCAACCTCGACGTCAAGCGCGGCGAAATCCTCGGCTTCGTCGGCCCATCCGGTGCCGGCAAGTCGGTGCTGACGCGCACCATCATCGGCCTCGTGCCGAAGGTCGCGGGCTCCATCGAGGTGTTCGGCGTCGACCTCGATTCCTCCAGCACCTCGCAGCGCCGCAGTGTCGAGCGCCGCTGGGGCGTGCTGTTTCAACAGGGCGCGTTGTTCTCCTCGTTGACCGTGCGGCAGAACATCCAGTTTCCGATGCGCGAATATCTCCGGGTCTCGCAGCGGCTGATGGACGAGATCACCCTGGCCAAGCTCACCATGGTCGGGCTCAAGCCGGAAGTCGCGGATCGCTTTCCCTCGGAACTGTCGGGCGGCATGATCAAGCGCGTGGCGCTGGCGCGCGCGCTGTCGCTCGATCCGGATCTCGTGTTCCTCGACGAGCCGACCTCGGGCCTCGACCCGATCGGCGCCGGCGATTTCGACGAGCTGGTCAGGACGCTCCAGCGTACTTTGGGCCTGACCGTTTTCATGGTAACGCACGACCTCGACAGCCTTTACACAGCCTGCGACCGCATCGCCGTTTTAGGGAACGGTAAGATCATTGCGGCAGGGTCGATCGCCGACATGCAGGCCTCGCAGCATCCCTGGCTGAGACAATATTTCCACGGCAAGCGCGCCCGTGCGGTGATGGGCTGAGGTGCCGGAGTAGCTGATGGAAACGCGGGCCAATTACGTACTGATCGGATCATTCACGCTGGCGGTGATCGCCGCGGCGATCGGCTTCGTGCTGTGGTTCCAGTCGCTGCACACCACCAAGCAGCGCAGCCCCCTGCGCGTCGTGTTCGAGGGCCCGGCGGCGGGCCTGCGCAACGGCGGCAGCGTCAACTTCAACGGTATCCGGGTAGGTGAGGTGGTCTCGGTGAAGCTCGACAACCCGCGGCGGGTTGTCGCACTCGCCATGGTCGAGAACAACACCCCGCTCCGCAAGGACACCCTGGTCGGCCTCGAATTCCAGGGCCTGACCGGCGTCGCCGCGATCTCGCTCAAGGGCGGCGAGGAGGCGGCACCTCCGCCGCCGCTCGATGAGGACGGCATCCCGTCGCTGACGGCCGATCCCAACAAGCTCCAGGACGTCACCGAGGCGATCCGCGGCACGCTCCAGAACATCAACAAGATCGTCGCGGACAATCAGGAGTCGGTGAAGAACTCGCTGAAGAACCTCGAGACCTTCACCAACTCGCTCGCCCGCAACTCCGAGAAGATCGACGGCGTGATGGCCAAGGTCGACGGCGTCATGCACAAGGCCGACAGCCTCATGCTCGGCCTCAACACGCTTGCCGGCGGCAAGGACGGCGGCGAGCTGTTCCAGGCGGTGAAGTCGATCCGCGAGCTGGCCGATGATTTCGACAAACGCTCCGGCGCATTGATGACCGACGGCCGCCGCACGCTCGGCGACATCAGCCGCGCCGTGAACAATTTCGACCGCAATCCGACCCGCGTGCTGTTCGGCGCCAGCAACAGCGCCCCGGCCGCCGCGCCGCCGCCGGCCGAACCGCCGAGGCAGGCGCCCGCCGCGAGCGGCAGGCGGCAGTAGGCGTTTAGTACACGGACCTCACCTCGTCATTGCGAGCGTAGCGAAGCAATCCAGATCGTCTCCGAGGAAGCAGTCTGGATTGCTTCGTCGCAAGAGCTCCTCGCAATGACGAGCTCAAACGAAAACGGAGGCCGTGAGGCCTCCGTTCTCATTCGCTATTCGTTGTCGCTACGGGCTGATCACCCGAGCCGACCCGCGGCGTGTGCGAGCAGGGTGTAGACCAGGCCCGTCTCCGAGGTCAGGTGGCTGCGCAGCTCCTGCGGACCACGGCCGTCGCGGGCGACTTCGTCGAGCAGACGCTCGAACTCGGCGACGTAGCGGTCGACCGTACCCTTGAAGTTGCGGTCGGCGCGGTACTTGCGGGCGACCTCGTCAAAGGCCTTCTGGCCGGCGGGCGTGTAGAGGCGCTTGGTGAAGGCCTTGTTCTCGCCGCGCTGGTAGCGGTCCCACATCTCGGCGGCGAGGTTGCGGTCCATCAGGCGGCCGATGTCGAGCGACAGCGACTCCAGCGGATTGCTGCCACCCTGCGGAGCCTGCGGCTGCGGCGCGGGTGTCGCGCGGCCACGCGGGGCCTCACGTCCGGTCGGAGCGCCCTGGTTGGCGTCCGTGCGGTTCAGGAGGTCCGACAGCCAGCCGTCGCGGCCCTGGTCGTTGCCTGCGGGCGCGACCGGCGGCGCTTCGGTGCGGCGCGAGGGGGCGGGCATGCCGAGGTCCGGCGGCGGCAGCGTCGAGGCGCTGCCGGTGTCGCGGCCGCGGGTCTCGGTGTTGCGCGTGCCGACGGCTGCCAGCAACGGCTCTTCCTGGCGCTGCGCGCTGGCGCGGCCCGTCGTGGAGACGTCGAGGCCACGGCCATGCTGGGCCACGATGCGGTTGAGCTCGGCGAGGGCCTCGATCTGGTCGACGATCACCTTGCGCATCTGCGCAGTGCTCTCGGCGGCCTCCTGCGGCATCTCGAGCACGCCGCGGCGCAGCTCGTTGCGGGTGGCTTCGAGCTCGTTGTGCATCTCGAACGCCATCTGCTTCATGCTGGAGACGAGGTTGGTGAACTTCTCGGTCGACTGCTTGAACATCGTATCCGCCTCGTCCGTGGTCTGGCGGTAGATGTCGTGCATGGCCTCGATGGTCTGGCGGTGCTCCTCCTCGGACGCCACGCGCACCGCCTCGAACTGGCGGGTGATCGCGGCGGAACCTGCGCCGGCGGTCTCCGCGACGACGCGGGCGATGTCGCGGGCACGCTCTTCGGCGGCGGCCAGCGATTCATCGAGCAGGCCGGTGAAGCGCGACAGACGCTGGTCGAGATCGGCCGTGCGCAGATCGATGGTCGTGACGAGCGATTCCAGCGCCTGCTTGCGTTCGGCGAGGGAAGCGGTGGTGTTCTTGTTGCTCACCTCGACGACCTGCGCGGCTTCGACCAGCGCCTTGCCGTGCGCGTCGAACTGGGTCGACAGCTCGCCGAGGTCCTGCAGCGCCCGCGTGGTCTTCGTGTTGAAGACGTTGAGCTGGTCTTCCAGGTTCTGCGTCGCAGCGCCGTTGCGCGAGGTGACGTCGTTCATGGCCGAGACGAAGTCGGCGACGCGCGTCACCAGCGCCCGCTCGAGCGAGTTGAGGTTGTCGTGCGCACCGGTCAGCACCTCCTGGAGCAGGATGTTGCCTTCGCGCAGACGCTCGAACAGGGCCACCGTGTCGGTACGCAGGATCTTGCTGGTCTCCTGCATCTCGGTGACGGCCGCAATCGAGACCTGGCGCGACTGGTCGATCGCCGAGCGCGAGGCCTGCTCGAGGTCCTTGAGCGACTTGCCGACCGCGCCGGTGGCCATCTCGCTCGCCGCGTTGATGGTGCGGGCGACTTCGGAGCCGTTGCCCATCATCGTCTGCGAGAACGCATGGCCGCGCGTCTCGATCGACTTCAACGCATCCGAGGTGACGCGGTCGATGTCGAGCGTGAGCTGGCTGGTCTTCGAGCCGATCGCATCGACCAGCGCGCCGCGCTTGGAGTCGATCATGTTCGACAGACGGTCGGCCTGCTGCTGCACGTAGGTGACGATCTCGTCGGTCTTGCCGGTCATGGCCTGGCCGAAGCTGCTGCTGGCGGCGAGCACCGAACGCTCGATGTCGGCCGAGCTCGACTTGACGCGCGAGCTTGCCTCGTTGGAGGCGTTGATCAGCGCGTTCTGGGCGTTGAGCGCGCTGGTCTGGATGTCGTTGGTGGCGTTGGTCGTGGCCGTGCTCAATGCGCGCTCGATCTCGGTCGAGATCGTGCGGATCTGGCTTGCGGCATCCGCCGACGTCGACGTCAGCGAGGTCTGTGCCTCGCGCGCGCTGTTGAGGATGGTCGAGGCGGTGTCGGCGCCGACCGAGGTCAGCGTGCGCTCGATGTCCGTGGTCAGCGACTTGATCTGGCTTGCCGCGTCCGTCGAGGCGGTGATCAGCGTGCCCTGGGCCTCGCGCACGCCGCTGGTGAGCGCCTCGATGGTGGCGCCGCCGGCGGTCGCCAGCGCGCGCTGCATCTCGGCCGCCAGCGAACGGACCTGGCTGGTCTGTTCGGCCGAGACGGAGAGCAGGGTGCTCTGGGCGTCGCGGGCGCTGGTCGTGATCGTCTCGGCGGTCGACTGGCCGACCTGCGAGAGCGACCGATGCACTTCGACCGCGAGCGACTTGACCTGGGTCGCCGCATCCGAGGACGCGTTGACGAGCGTGGTCTGGGCCTCGCGGGCGCCGGTCATGATGGTCTCGGCCGTCGAGGTGCCGGCCATCGAGAGCGAGCGCTGCACGTCCGAGGACAGCGCCTTGATCTGGTTGGCGGTCTCGGTCGAGGCCGCAATCAGCGCGCTCTGCGCATCGCGGGCGCCGGCGGTGATCGATTCCGCCGTGGTGGCGCCGGCCAGCGACAGCGAACGCTGCACGTCGGCGGTGAGCGTCTTGACGTGGTTGGCCGCGTCCGAAGACGCCGTGACGAGCGTGGTCTGCACCTCGCGGGCGCCGGCCAGGATCGAGGCCGCGGTGGCAGAACCGGCCGCCGACAGCGTGCGTTCGACGTCGACCGCGAGCCCCTTGATCTGGTTGGAGGCATCGCCCGAGGCCGCGACCAGGGTCGACTGCGCCTCGCGGGCGCTGCTCAGGATCGAGTTCGCAGCACCGGTGCCGACCGCGGTCAGCGCGCGCTCGACCTCGGTGGAAGTCATCTTGAGCTGGGCGTTGACGTCGGAGGAGACCGTCATCAGCGACTGCTGCGCGGTACGCGCACCGGTCTGGATCGTTTCGCTGGTGTTGACGACGAGGTTGGTGAGCGAGCGCTCGGCATCCTCGACATGCGAGCGGATCGCGGTCGAGATCATCTCGGCGCGGGACATCATGTCCTCGCTGGCCTGACGGCCGCTGCTTTCGATGCGGCCGGCGACGGCTTCGACGCGCGAGCCGAGCAGGTCCTCGAACTGCGCCACGCGCACGTCGATGTCGTTGGCGACCGAGCCGACCTTGGTCTCGATGGCCTGGTGGATGTCCTGGAAGCGCGCCGTGACCGTGTCGGTCAGGTGCGTGCTGCGGCCGTCGATCATCTCGGCGACGCCGGTGATGCGGCGGTCGACCGCCTCGATCGCCTGCGCGGTGCCGTCCGTGAGCGTCGAGGTCAGGAGGGTGAGGCGCGTGTCGATCGACTGCACGGCCTGCGAGGCGCCGTTCGTCACCGCAGTCGTCAGGTAGGTGAGGCGCGTGTCGATGGATTCGAGCGCCTGCGAGGCGCCGCCCGAGAGCGTCGTCGTGAGGTGCGTCAGCCGCGTATCGATCGACTGGATGGTCTGCGATGCGCCATCGGTGAGCGAGGTCGCGAGATAGTTGAGGCGCGTATCGATCGTCTCGATGGCCTGCGATGCGCCGTCAGTGAGCGACGTCGTGAGGTGGGTGAGGCGGGAGTCGATCGACTGGATCGCCTGCGCGGCACCGTCGGTCAGCGACGAGGCGAGGGTGTTGAGGCGTCCGTCGATGGTTTCGGTCACCGACTTGGCGCGGGTGTCGAACGACTGCTCGAGCGCGGCGACGCGGCCGACGAGCTGGTCGTCGAAGGTCTTGATGTGGCCTTCGATCGTGCCGTCGAGGCTGACGATCTTGTCGTTCAGCGAGGCGTCGAGGTTGGTGACACGTTCGCCGACCGTGGTCTCGAACTGCACCAGGCGCTGGTCGAGCACCGCCGTGATCGCCCCGCCGTTCGAGGTGAAGCGGGTATCGAAATTGTCGACATAGGTCTTCAGGCTCTCGGCGATGTCCTGGGTGCGCTGGCCCATGCGATCGACGATCTCACCGCCGAACGTCTTCACGGTGCGGTCGAACTCGGAGATGTGGCGGGTGATCAGCGCGCCGAGCGTGCCGGAGTCGCGGGCGAACCTCTCGACCAGCTCGGTGCCCTGGTTCTTCACCAGCTCGTCGAACGCGCTCATCTGCAGCGACAGCGAGTCGTGCGCGGTCTCGGTCTGGCTGACCACCTTGGCGACGAGCGTGTTGACGGTGGCGTCGAGCGCCTCGCTCGCCTTGTCGCCGGAGGTCATGATGTGGCCGGCGAGCCGGTTGCCGGCATCGTCGATCTTGGCGGAGAGGTCGTTGGAGCGCAGCTCGAGCTCGAGCAGCAGCGAGTCCGACGAATTCTTCAAGCTGTCATGCACCTGCTCGGTGCGCTCGGAGATGCCGTCGACGATAGCGGCGGAGCGCTGCTCGAACTCGCCGGTGATGCGGTCGATACGCTCGTTCAGCATCTCGTGGACGCGGTCGGCGAGGTCGACGAACTCGTCGTGGACATGGCCGGTCTTGAAGTTGAGGCTGGTGGTCAGCCGCTCGCTGGCGTCGAGCACGGCGCGCGTGGTCTCGTTGCTGGCCTCCTCGAGGCGGTCGAGCAGGTCGCCGCCGCGCTCGCCGAGTGCGAGGATCATGTTGTCGCCGGCGTTGCTCAGTGCGCCCGTGATGTGGGCGCCGCGTTCTTCCAGCGCGCCGGTGATGCTCTTGGCGACCTCGTCGACGCGCGAGGCGATCGCGTCCGAGATCAGCGCGATGTCGTGGCGCAGATCGATCTGCACGCCGGAGATGGCGCTGCGGACCTGCTCGGCCTGGCCGACCAGATTGTCGCGCTGGTGCGCGATGTCCTGGAGCAGGGAGCGGATGCGCACTTCGTTGTCGGAATAGGCGCGTTCGAGCGCCGCAACCTCGTTGGCGACCAGCGTCTCGAGCTCGCCGGCGCGCGCGATGGCGCGCTCGATGCCGTCGCCCATCGCCGCGACCTCGCGGCGGATGGCCTGGCCGACGGTGACCATGGAATCGGACGCCGAGCCCTCGGGCTCGGAGAAGCGGATCGCGACCTGCGCCATCGCCTGCGCGATCATGCGCATTTCCTGGCCGCGCCAGACCAGGCTCGCCAGGAAGTAGAACAGCATGATCGGCGCGAAGAACATCGCGATCAGGCCGGCGATGACGAGCACGCCGCCGCTCTGGCCCATGGCAGCCTGGATCGAGGGCAGGAAGCCGACGGTGAGCGCGGCGCAGGCTGCGAGCCAGACGCCGGCGAAGATGGTGGCGAAGGTGTAGACGCTGCGGGCAGGGCGGCCCTTCTGAAGCGCCTGGAGCAACTGGCCGATGGTCTCGCGGTCGTCGTTGGCGGCGCGGCGCGAGGTGCGCGGCTCCTCGATCGTATCGAACACCGTGGCGCGCTCGTTGGCGGCAGGACGCGGCTCGAAGGTCGGCTCGTCGAAGATCGGGGGAGCCGGCGGCCCCACCGGAGACGATGTTTCGTTGCGCATCGAGGCGTTGCGGCTGGTGTCCGCGGCCGTGTCGCTGATGTTCAGGGCTTCCTGGATCGCAGAAAGCGCAACTTCTGTCGGGTCTTTGACCTTTTTCGGAGTGTTCGCCATGTTCAGTCCGAGCCCTCGTTACTTGTACGCGTCCCCCCGCGAGCCCAGCGCGCTACGCAAGCCCACAGACCGGATCATGCCGCTTACGCGGATTCCCAGCCGTCCCCACCCGGACGGCTTGTCCGCCAATTTCCGCAACATCCTATTGGCAGAGCGTCGCGAATGAAATGCCCGGGATTAAGACAATCTTAATCATCGTTAACAGGATAGCGCCGTAACGCCTTAGCAATAAATGGAATTCTCCACCGGACTCGCCGGATTGCGGCAACTTTTCGTCAATAAACGGGCGGATTTGCGTAAAACGGCCCAAACACTTCGTTAACCATTTCCATGCTTCGGTGGGGGGAACTTGACCGCCGGATCGGCGGACATCGCGCGATGCCGGGGCCTGCGCCATGACGCCTGAACTGCAACGGATGGACTGGATGCCTTCGCCCCCGCTTGCACCCATCGACAGCCCGCTCGACCTCGATCACCTCTCGCGCATGACGCTCGGGGACACTGAACTGGAACAGGAAGTGCTCGCGATGTTCGCCGAGCAGGCGGTCCGCCTGATCGCGGCGATGGCAGCACTGCCGGCCGAGGCCGGCGCACTCGCCCACAAGCTCAAGGGCTCGGCGCGCGGAATCGGCGCCTTTGCGGTGGCCGATGCCGCGGCCAGCCTGGAGACCGCGGTCCGGACTGGCCATGGCCAGCCCCACGCCTTGGCCGCGTTGAAAGAGGCGGTGACCGAGGCTCGCGCCGCCATCGGGGCGATCCTGAAGCCCTAGGGCGACAAGGCGAGAAACCGCGCTCTAGTCTTTTGTTTTGACGCGTTTTCTTCCCGCGAAGCGGGATTCACGTCGTTTCAAAACCCTATGGCGCCGGGCGGATCGACCCGTTATAGGACAGCCCCGGACCCTCCTTCATTCGCAACATCGCGGCAGCACGAGCACACATGGCCAAGATTAACTTTGTCGACCACAAGGGCGAAACCCGTACGGTGGAAGTCGAGAACGGCGCGACCGTGATGGAAGCCGCCATCCGCAACAGCATTCCCGGCATCGAGGCCGAATGCGGCGGCGCCTGTGCCTGCGCAACCTGCCATGTCTATGTCGACGAAGCCTGGCGCGAGAAGGTCGGCAGCCCGACGCCGATGGAAGAGGACATGCTCGATTTCGGTTTCGACGTGCGCCCGAACTCGCGGCTGTCCTGCCAGATCAAGGTCTCCGACGAACTCGACGGGCTCGTCGTGGCGACGCCGGAACGGCAGGCCTGATCGTCCCTCACTATACTAGGCGCTCGGCGGCGCGACCTCGATACCGCGCTTGTGCCAGGGTCTGAGCTTCTCGATGATCTCAGCGATGAGCGGTGCAGGCCGCCGCGTCGCCTCGTCGAGCATGACGCCGACCGACATCGCCGATGCGATGCACTTTCCTTCCGAAAACACCACCTGTTCGAAGGTCACCGACGTCCGTCCCAGCTTGACCACGCCGAGGCCGAGCTCGATCGTGTTCGGCCAGTGCAGCTCGGCGCGGAAATGGATGTCGAGCCGCACCATGATCCAGGCGAGGCCCGGCGGCGTCAGCCCGTATTCCGGGCTCTTCATCAGCGTGACACGGCCGGTCTCGAAATAAGTGGCGTAGACCGCGTTGTTGACGTGCTGGTTCGGATCGAGATCGCCGAAGCGGACATTGTCGCCGAGACGATAGGGATAGTCCTCCAGGCGCGGCGTCGTATCGAGGCGGCTTGGTGCGTTCACCGATTGATCTCCGTCATATCGCATCCCGTTACAGCCCGGTTATCCTGGCCCGGCAAGTGGGCGCGGCCGCGGGGTGCTCCCGCTTTTATGCCTTCCCTGATCCATCCCCGTTGGCTAGACAGGCAGGGTCACTTCTGCCCCCGGGCGGCGTCCAACCGATAACGATCGATAAAGAGACGACATGAGCGACGTGATCAAAACCGATGTGCTGATTATTGGCGCCGGACCCTGTGGTCTGTTCGCCGCCTTCGAGCTTGGCCTTCTCGACATGAAGGCGCATTTCATCGACATCCTCGACAAGGTCGGCGGCCAGTGCGCCGAGCTCTATCCGGAAAAGCCGATTTACGACATTCCCGGCATTCCGCACGTTTCGGGGCAGGGCCTCACCGACGCGCTGATGGAGCAGATCAAGCCGTTCCATCCGACCTTCCATCTCGGCGAGATGGTGGAGACGGTGGAGAAGATCGGCGATCCCTTGTTTCGCTGCACCACCGACGCGGGCAAGGTGTTCGAATGCAAGGTGGTGGTGATCGCGGCCGGCGGCGGCTCGTTCCAGCCCAAGCGTCCGCCGGTGCCGGGCATCGAGGCCTATGAAGGCACGTCGGTGCACTACGCCGTGCGCAAGATGGAGACGTTCCGCGACAAGAGCGTTCTGATCGTCGGCGGCGGCGATTCCGCGCTCGACTGGACGCTCAATCTGCATCCGCTCGCCAAGCGCATCACGCTGCTGCACCGGCGCGACGATTTTCGCGCCGCGCCCCACAGCGTCGAGCAGATGCGCGCGCTGGTGGCCGACGGAAAGATGGATCTGCGGCTCGGACAGGTCACCGCGCTGTCCGGTACCGAAGGCAAGCTGACCGGCGCCACCGTCAAGGGCAACGACAACAGCGTGAGCGAAGTTTCCTGCGACACCATGCTGCCGTTCTTCGGGCTGACCATGAAGCTCGGTCCGGTCGCGAACTGGGGCATCGCGCTGGAGAACAATCTGGTGCCGGTCGAGACGTCCGCGTTCGAGACCAACGTATCCGGCATCTTCGCGATCGGCGACATCAACACCTATCCCGGCAAGCTCAAGCTGATCCTGTGCGGCTTCCACGAGGGCGCACTGATGGCGCAAAAAGCCCATCGCTACGTCTATCCGGAGAAGCGGCTCGTGTTCCAGTACACGACCTCGTCCTCCAGTCTGCAAAAGAAGCTCGGTGTCAACTGACGGCACCGGGTTCGGCAGGCAATGCCCCATGTTTCTGGTGCTGGAACCGTTCGCGAAATCGCCGTAGTCTGCGGCCATTGCAGTGGCGGCTTAGCAAGGTGATCATAATGCGGACTCTCTTTTCCAGCTTTCGGCTGCTCTCGCTCCTCGCGCTCGCTGTTGCGCTGACGCTTGGCGCGGTTGGGCCGGTAGCCGCACAGGCGCAGCAGCCAACCGCCGCGGGTCTTTGGCAGAAGATCGAGGACGGCAAGACGGTGGGATGGTTTCTCTTCGTCGACCACAACGGCATCTTCGAAGGCGTAATCGCAAAAACCTTTCCGCGCCCCGGCGACGACCCGAACGAGGTCTGTGCGAAATGCACGGATGATCGCAAGAACGCGCCGGTGCTCGGGCTCTCCTTCATCCGCGACATGAAGCGCGACGGCCTGAAGTATGACGGCGGCAACGTGGTCAATCCGCGCGACGGCAACATCTGGAAGGCCAAGATGTCGGTCAGCGCGGACGGGCAGACGCTGACCATGCGCGGCTTCCTCGGCATCTCCCTGTTTGGGAAGGACGAGACCTGGACGCGTCTTCCCGACGCCTACATCGCCCAGGTCGATCCTGCCATCGTCGCCAAATATCTTCCGGCACAGGCGACCGCCGCGACGACGAAGCCTGCGCCCGCGCCTGCGGCGAAGAAGGGCGGCGCGATGATGGCGCCGGCGCCGAAGCAGTAGGTCGCCGTCGGCCGTTGTTGCCGTCACGGCTGTTGCCTCACACGCCACTGTCATTCCCCGCGAAGGCGGGGAATCCAGTACGCCGCGGCCCCTCCGTATCCTCGCACTGTCTCTGGAATACTACTGGATCGCCCGATCAAGTCGGGCGATGACAGCTGAGTGTTCGGTGCGATCGTAATGACGGTGAGCGACCGTCAATACGTTCGTGCCTTCTTGCAGGGCGCGTAGAACGTGCCGTTGCCGGCGACGACCCGCTCGAGGCATTGCCGGGGATCGGTGATCTCGCCGTCGACCTGGAAATAATAGGCCTGCGATCCCAGGCTCAGGACGTAATGTCCCGGCGCAAGCTCGAGCCCTGAATCGCCGGTGTGAAGCTCGTACATCTCGGGCTTCCCCGGGATCGGCGACACCCGGAACGGATAGGCGAAGTTTCGGATCACCCCGACATCTTCTCCGCCGCCCAGATTTTTGCCTGCTGCATCGGTCGAAAACTCCCTGGCGATCTTCGCGACGACCCGAACCTCGACGCGCTCGGGGATCACGTTCGCGGCGTCCCGCCGAAACACGATGAATTTGACGCGGCCGTTCGGCAGATGCGGGCGATCGGGCTTCTTGAACTCCGGTGAAATCGCGATGCGCATGTCCGGCGCCATCACGCCGGTCGCATTCAACTCCGCCAGTGATTTGTCGTCGATCAATGCGTAGATGCCGTAGTCGGTTGGCAATACGCGCGTCGGGGGAGGTGGCGCGGGGGTGATCATTTCCGGTTTGGCGACCGTGATCGTCGTCTCCGGCTTGGGCGATACCTGCGCGATCTCCTGGGCCTGGGACGAAATCTGCCGGCGCAGCGCGGCGATGTTGTCTCGCTGCGAGACGATCAGGATGACGGCGCCAACGGCAAGCAGGATGGCCGCCGTACGCTTGATCACCGGTAGGAGCGGGCCCGAGATCGCAGGCAGCTTGTTGCGGGATATCTCGATCCTCGATCGCAAGACGGTCGCGTCGCCGGACACCAGGAGACCGCCTGTCTCAGTCGCCTTTGACGACGTGAGCTGTTGTGACGGCAAGCGCTCCAGCGGCGCCTGGTCGCGCGAGAATTTTTCGACCTCCTCGATCGCGACCTCGAGCGCCCGCTTCATCTGGTCGATGTTCCGGGCGTCGGCGTAGGTGAACTGCTCCTGGAGCTTGTAGCGGGCAAGGTCGTAGACCATCTGCCGCCTGGCTTCCGCGTCGTCCTTCACCGTCTCGAGCATGCGCGAAATCACGAGCGCAAACTGCACTTCGCTTGCGGGCAAGTCGGTCGAATCCTGCTGGCCAGGAAGCAACTCTCTCGAACTCATAGCGCTGACGGTCCAATGCCAGTCACGCCAACACCTGATTTCTCTAATTGAAACAGTTGATTAAACGATGCGGCCCGCGTCCGCGGCCGTTTCGTACACGTCCTCGCGGAACAAGGAAAGCCTCCAAAACAGCTGCGGCATTGCCGGCGCGTTGGCCATGCAGGGCGTGCGCGCCGGCCGGGGCAAAACCGTGCGGCCGTAGTTCTCCGGAATGCGCGCTGGCGCCGGATTTGCATAGCTGTCGCAAAGCCGCTGGGGAGCGAGTCGCCGTCTCCACGCCTGCCGCCACCGTGCGGGAGGCGGACGGCGGTGTCTGTCCCTCGCGGCGCTGATTGCGATCCGCGGAGACGATATGCGACTTGCCAGACTATGTGCGGCGGCGCTGCTGGGGCCGATGGCGCTGCTTGCGACCTCGGCGCTGGCGCGCGACGACGGCCGCTATGCCGACTCGCCGCTAAAACCCTGGTTCGAGAGCTTGCACAGCAAATACGGGCAATGCTGCTCGGATGCCGACGGCTACGTCATAGCCGACGTCGACTGGGAATCGGATAGCGGCCACTACCGCGTACGCATCGACGACGAATGGGTCGTCGTGCCCGACGGTGCCGTGATCACCGAGCCGAACAAGATCGGTCGAACCATGGTGTGGAAGCACTATGTCGACGGCCATCCGCGCGTGCGCTGCTTCATGCCCGGCAGCATGACGTAGCGGTCGTTCCTAAAGCGCGATGAGATTGGGATGAATCGTCATCGCGCTTTAGATTGTTGTTTGAGCATGATCTGTGCGGAAAACCGCTACACACTTTTCCGGATCATGCTCTAGAATTTGTACGTCACGCTGCCGAGCACCGTGCGGCCGATACCGAGAAAGCAGTCGCCGCCAATCCGGCAGGTGGTGAGGTGGCGCTTGTCAAAGAGGTTGCTGGCATTGACCTGAAGTCGCCAGGGGCCGTTGTCATAGCGGACCTTGGCGTCGAACAAAGTGTAGTCCGGCGTTCGGATGGTGTCGGTGCCGTCCCAGGATTGGCCGATGTAACGCACGCCGCCGCCAACGGTGACGCCCGGCAGGCCAAACCAGGCGAGGCGGTATTTCGCCCATAGCGAGGCCTGGTGATCCGGTACGGTCTCGACATGCTTGCCGGCATTGTCGCCGCTCTCGACGCGGGCATCGATATAGGTGTAGGCGGCGATCAGGTCGAGATCCGGAGTCAGGCTCGTGAGCACCTCGAGCTCGGCGCCACGGATACGGACCTTGCCGGTCTGGATCGAGAGCAGGGGATTGTCAGGATCGCTTGCCAGCCGGTTCTTCTCGGTGATGTCGAAGATCGCACCGTTGATCGCATTGCGCGGTGTCGGATTGTACTTGAAGCCGAGCTCGACCATTTCGCCACGCTGAGGCGCGCATACGGTGGCGCAGATTCCAGCGCCGAAGATCGGGTTGAACGATTGCGCGTAGGTGACGTAGGGCGTGAGGCCGAACGGCAGTTCGTACATCAGCGCGGCACGGCCGGTTGTCGCCTGATAGTTCTCGACCGGAGATCCCTGCGTGTCACTGGTGACGTAGTCGTGGCGCAGGCCGAGGACCGCGAGCCATGGTCCGAGCCGCAACTGGTCCTGAGCGTAGAGGCCGAACTGGCTCTGGCGGAGGTTCGGTTCGGGTGACATCGCCGGGGCGGTCACGCCGTTGTAGACCGGCGTGTAGAGATCGAAAGGTGTCGGGTCAGTAGCGAAGCCGGATTGCGCGCGCTCCCTGGCCTCGCGGTAGTCGGCTCCGAACAACACCTTGTGTGCGACCGCCCCGGTATGCAATTTCAGCTCGGCATTGCTGTCCGAGGTCAGGCTATCCTTGACCGTCTCCCGGCTCCACACGCTGCGTGCCATGGTGCGCCTGTTGGAATCGAGAAACGGATAGTTCGGATCGCTCGGATCGACAAAATTCAGATCCGGCCACATCGACCGATAGATGCCTTCGACATGGGCGTAACGCAGGTTCTGCCGGATCTTCAGGCCATCGCTGAAACTGTGCTCGAACAGGCTGCTGATCGCGCCGGTCTCGGTCTGGTATTTGTCAAAGCCAGGCTCGCTGGCAAAACGCAGCACCGGAATGAAGCCGTTGGGGCCGGGATAGAGCGTGCCCTCATGCGGCAGAAACGCCGTGGAGGAGCCCGTGGTGTCCTTCTGATAGGTGCCGAGCACGGTCCAACGGGTGTTGTTGGTCGGCCGCCAGGTCAGCGACGGTGCGAGCACGATGCGGTCGTCCTTGACGTAGTCGGTCTGCATGTTGCTGTCGCGGAACACGCCGATGAAGCGATAGAGCCACTCGCCGTCCTTGGTCAGCTTGCCCGTCGAGTCGAGCTGCACCTGCTTGCGGTTGAAGCTACCGTATTGGACGCCGATCTCATTGGCGGATTCGGCCTGCGGGCGCTTCGAGACCAGGTTCAACAGGCCTGCGGTCGAGGTGTCGCCGTAAAGCACCGAGGAGGGACCGCGCAGCACCTCGATGCGCTCCAGCGTATACGGCTCCGGCCGCCACTCATTGAAGTTCCAGGTGTTCACCACACGGGTGCCGTCGAGATAGATGTTCGGGTCCTGGCCACGGATGCGCGGATAGTCGCCGCGCGAGTCCGCGCCGTAGGCGTCCGCGAACACGCCCGGAACGTAGCGCAGCGCATCCTGCACTGTGGTCGCGCCCTGGTCGATGATGCGGTCGGCGGTGACCACGGTGATCGACTGCGGCGTCTCGCGCAGCGGCGTGTCGGTCTTCGTGCCGGTGCCGCTGCGGGTCGCGACATAGCCGCGGACGGGGCCTGTCGCGGTCTCCGCGCCCGTGCTCGCGCCGGCCGCCTGTGTATCGGCGTTCGATGGTGCGCGCTCGGCCTGACGACGGCGGCTCGCGGCTTGCGCTGCCTGCCGGGAGGTAGATGGACGTGTGCGCGCTGCCGGCCGCGACGATTGCTCGACCACGACGGCGGGCAATTCCTGCGACGATGATTGCGCCTCGGCCGGTGCCGCATCCATCAGGCCTGCCAACAGCGGCAGCGCGCCGCCGATCAATCCTGCCGTCGTTCTGAGATATGTAGTCATTCGCGCCCCCATCATTTGCGGGGCGGACGACTAACAAGCGCAGTCGATGGCTTGAAGTGCGGGAGGGGCGCAATGGTCCCTCAATCATCAGATTTGGAATTAGTATTCATATAAGTAGAGCGCGCGCCGCTTGATGGCGGCGCGCGGATGGCCTCATGTGAGGATGGAGAATCGTGTCTCGTCGTGGCGTAGGCCCACGCCGTCTTGATCGACGTGTGCGATTTACTTGCAGTCGCCGCAAGGCATCGGGGATACGCATGGGCCCGCCTACGCGCGGCCTGCTGGCAGGCTCCGTCTGACCCGCGGCGAGAGCGAAACGGCGCCGTTGACCGCGCCGGCACGGGCCGCTTCCGTCGCGAGATACTGATTGCCCCATGTCCAGAGCATGCGAACGACCGGTTCGAGCGAGCGCCCAAGCGCCGTCAGGGAATACTCGACCCGCGGCGGGACCTCCGCATAGATCTCGCGATGAATGAGGCCGTCCGCCTCGAGCTCGCGGAGCTGGCGCGTCAGCATGCGCTGCGTGATCCGGGACAGGCGCCGCTTGAGCTCGTTGAAGCGAATCGTATCGTCGAGCAGGTGATAGAGAATCACGCCCTTCCACTTGCCGTCGATCAGGTCGAGGGTGGCCTCCACGGGGCATCCCACGGCACAATCATACGTCTTGCTGCCGAGCTTCTGCATGGTTCACTCCGTGATACTAGAGGACTGGCCTGTGCGTAATTGTCAGTCCCCAAATTAGCGCGCATCGTGGCTCTCGCAAAGATCGATATCGGCGAGGCGGTGATGAACGAGCGACCGCTTCGGCTCACATTGGGTCTCTGCATTCAAATCCTGCGGCGGTTGCCGGCGCGGACCGGGCGCACGCGCGCCGGAATAACCGTAGAAAACAAAGGGAGAGAGCGGTGCGAAGCGTGAGGAGAGGAATTCGACTTGTCATTTTTCTGTCGGCGGCAATCGTCACGGGCGCAGCCTGTGCGGAGAGCGGAGGCGGCAACGCGGAAGTCTTCGCGAAGCTCCCTCAGTCGGTCGGCAATATTGCGTTTACGCCGGACAATCAGCTGATCTTCAGTCACCATCCATTCTTCAGTCCCGACGTTCGTGTGGCGCGGCTGACATCGCCGACGACGTTCGAGCCGTTTCCAAATGCGGAATGGAATACGCCACGAAAGGGCACCGATCAGTACCTGGATAACGTCCTGGGTCTTCGTTCCGACGAAAGCGGTGTCGTGTGGATCATCGACATGGGATTCCGGACGCAGATCACGCCGAAGCTGGTCGGCTGGAACACGCGCACGAACAGGCTGGAGCGCATCTACTACATGCCGGAGCCCGTGACCGTGAAAGGCTCGCAGCCGCAGGACATCGTGATCGACCAGAAGAACCGGAAATTCTACATCGCCGACGAAAACATCGGGCCCGGTGGCGATGGCTCTCACGCTGCGATCATCGTCATCGACATGGATACGGGTGCCGCCCGGCGCGTGCTGGATGGCGATCGATCCACCGTCCCGGAAAATGTGCCGATCACCGTGGATGGCAATGATCTGACGGTGCCTGGCAAGGACGGCAAGCCTTCGCTCATCAAGGTCGGCTGCGACGGCATCACGATGGATGCCAGGTCCGAATGGGTCTATTTCGCGCCACTTAGCGGCCGGTCGCTGTATCGCATCAAGGCCACCGACCTCGGCGACGAGAAGCTGCCCGCCGAAGAGCTGAGCGCGCGGGTGGAACGCTACTCGGACAAGCCGAACAATGGCGGCCTGTCGATCGACTATGCGGGCAACATCTACCTGACTGCGGTCGAGACCAAATCGATTGGAATCATAGGAGCCGACCGGAAGTTTTGCACTTATCTGAGCGATCCGGACATGGTGTGGCCGGACGGGATTACTGCCTCTCCCGACGGGTACATGTACGTGTCCGCGTCTCAGGTCTCCGCAGCCGCCATGTTCCATGGCGGCAAAGCGGAAAACAGGACGCCGTATCTGATCTATCGGTTCAAGCCGATCGCCGCAGGCTATATCTCACGCTGACGGTGAGAGCGACGACCCCGGCAGGGGCAGCCGGGGTCGAAAACCGTCTCAGCGTTCTTCGCTCGTCGCGTTGGCGCTCGCCAGCCGCTTGACGCGCGGCGACAGCACCGACATCTGCGCGGGCGAGGCGGGCATGCCGGCGGGCGCAATCGACTGCTCCTCGACTCCGGCGCCGCCGAGCACCTGCACTTGCGTCGTTGAAATCGGAAACGACTTCACTTCGTAAGAGGGAAGCTCGCCGGCGAATGCACCGGCCGAGCTCGCAATCATGGCGCCGGCAACGGCAATCATCGAAAGAACGCGCATTGGAAAATCTCCGTGGAAGATGGCAATCGGAGGTTTGGTCGCGGCGATGCCGCGTCAGGTTCGCTTGTGTGCGAACATTCGACCGCCGCCGGCGGATCTATTTGATTGCGTGATGCGACAGGCGTGAAACGCGGAAGAAGTTTTCCGCGCCAATGTTTCCGGACGGTTTCGCGGAAGGCTCGAACCGGTCCGTCAGCCCGTTTGCAGATCGAGGTGCGACGATCTGGTCGTCGCGGTGGCCTCGGGAAAGCGCAAGCTCATCGTCGTACCGCGGCCCGGCGCGGAGGAGATGACCAGCTCGCCGCCGTGCGCGGCCATGATCTCCCGGACGATCGACAGGCCGAGGCCGGCACCGTCGCCCGCGCTGTTGCCGGTCTGAAATGGCTCGAGCAGCCGGTGCTCCGCCCCATCGGGCAGGCCCGCGCCGTCATCGTCGATCGAGATATTGCCGCGGCTGAGCGTGGCGACGATGCGCCGCGCACCATGGGCGTGGATGAGTGCGTTGCCGACGAGATTGGCAAGCGCACTGCGTACCGCGGCGTCGACGCCTTGCACCAGGAGCGGACCTTCTTCGGCGTGCTCCAGCGCAAGCTCTATGCCGGCGTCCAGCGCAGAGGGGCTGAAATCGGCGAGCACGTCCAGCGTGATCGCGGCAAGATCAATCGGTCGCTTCTCGATCGCGTGGTTTTGCAATCGCGCCAGGTCGAGCATGGCGGAGACCAGCGACGTGAGGCGACGGACGTCGCGCACCAGCTCGGCCTTCAGAGCCGGCTCGGGCACGTCCTCGATCTTTGCGCGGAGTAGCGTCAGCGGCGTCCGGAGCTGATGGGCGGCATTGCCGAGGAAGCGGCGCTGCATCCGGATATAGGCGTCGATCTCGCCGAAGGCGCGGTTCAGCGCCTCGACCAGTGGCTTCAGCTCGCGAGGGACCTCGCACAGGGAGATCAGACCTTGCGGTGTCGCAGGGTCGATTGCGAGCGCGCGAAGCGCCACCCGTTCGATCCCGCGTGAGACGAAACGTGCGGCCAGCGCCGCGCCGACTGCGACGGTCGCGGCAAAGGCCAGCGCCAGCAGCATGATCGAAAAGACGCTGCGGATGAGAAAGTTTCTCGCCATCCGGCCGAAACGGACTTGAGGCTCACCGACCATCATCGCGAGCTGCAACGAGCCCCGTTGCATGACGGCAAGACAGAAGGTGCTCTTCTGGTCGAGCGTGCTGAAGACGGACGAGCCGACGGGCCCGTGATAGGGAAAGGCGAAGGGGAGGGCCGGCCGGCGTTCGCTGCCGTACTCGCTGACCATGTCGCCTGCGGACACGACGTACCAGAGGTTCGGGCTGTCCGCCTTCAGCTCTTCGAGGGCGCGCGTTGGACGCACCGTGAGGTTCTGCCCTTCGACATCGGTGGCGCGGTCGAGAACGGCAGCCACGACCCGGCAGGCCCTGAACTCGCGCTCCTCCATCGGATAGCGCCAGATGAAGAGGCCGAGCATGATCAGGAAAATCGTGGTCGCGGCGATGCCGAGCGACAATGCAAAGGTCCGGGCGATTGACGTCATCGCGGCGTTACCAGCCGCAGGATGTAGCCGATGCCCCGCATGCTGCGGATCTCGACGTTGCCGCCGAGCTCGGTCAGCTTCTTCCTCAGGCGCGAGACTTGAGCCTCAAGCGTGTTGGATTCGATCTCGTCGTCGAAGCCGTAGATCTCCTCGATCAGGGCGGCGCGGGTGATGACGCGGTCGCGGCGCATCAGGAGCGCTGCGAGGATCAGCGCCTCGCGCCGGCGCAGCAGGATTTTCGTGTCGGCCACCACCGCTTCGTTGCTGCCGAGATGCAGTTCGACATTGCCGAGCGACAGCACCGAGGGCGCGAGCTGCCGGGGCCGTCTTAACACCGCGCGCACCCGCGCAATGAGCTCCTGCGGCTCGAACGGCTTGCCGAGATAGTCGTCAGCGCCGCCATTGAGGCCGTCGACGACGTCCTCCTTGGCGTCCTTGGAGGTTAGCATGATGATCGCGGGACGGTCCGCTGATCGGCTCAGCGCCGTCACCACCTGGAGCGCATCTCCATCGGGCAGCATCCGGTCGACGATCGCGAGATCATATTTGAAATTGTCCAGCGCCTGACGGGCATCGGCAATCGAGCCGACGACGTCGACAATGCCGTGCAGTTGCCCGAGCAGGCGGCTGACATAGGCGCCGATCTGCGGTTCGTCTTCGATTACGAGGGAGCGCACGCGGGTCGTCCTTGACTCTGCTGGGGCAACAAAACCCTGAGCGTGACGCTCCCTGGCCGAAGTCTGGCGTTCCGGCTCGTGCGCAGGGTTCCCATTAAGGCAGCGAGCTTGGCGAATAAAAGGCAGGAGCGACGGCGGCGACCGGCCCTAGCGCGCAAAGTTTGGGAGCGTGAGCGCGGCCCGGCAATGTTCGGGCAATGTTGATCCGGCGGCGCGCCCGGCATGCGCCGCGAATGGATCGGGGCGCTGCTTGCCCCTTGCAATCTTGGGGCAATTTTGCCGGACCACATGCTGTGGCTCCTAACCACACGAGTCGACCAGGCCAGCAAGGCCGGTCCGGGGCCCTGTAAATGAAGCATTTTGACGAAGCTGCTCTCGATCCTGCGGCGAGAGTGCAGCAGACCTTGCTGACCGCCTTCCTCGCTGCGTTCGGCGCGATCCTGGCAATCCCTCATTCGGCATCGGCGCAGACGGCGTTCACGTTGCCGGCCCCGCCGTTCGACGTGCCGATGCTGCCGTCGCCTTCCGGCAACTGGACCGTCATGGTCGGCATCGGCGGAGAGTACACGCCGGATTTCGTCGGATCGAAGAACGGGAAGCTCATGCCGATCCCGATCTTCTCCATTCGCCGTGCCGGATCGGTCGACCAGTTTCGCGGGCCCCGCGACAGCGCCAGCATCGCGCTGCTCGACGTCGGCAATTTTCGTGCCGGCGCTGCGTTCAAATACGTCTCGTCGCGCAAGAGCGACAAATATGCCGAGCTGACCGGCCTTGGCGACGTCAAGGCCGCATACGAGCTCGGTGGGTTCGTCGAATATTTTCCGGTCGACTGGCTGCGCCTGCGCAGTGAATTGCGCCAGGGCATGGGCGGTCATACCGGCACGGTCGCCGATGTCTCCGCCGACGTCATCGTGCCGCTGATCCAAAGGCTCACGATCTCGGCCGGCCCGCGCTTCACCTGGAAAAGCACCAAGGCGACCGCGCCCTATTTCGGCGTCGACGCCGTGCAGTCCCTGGCGTCCGGGCTGCCGATGTACGACGCCAGGGGCGGTGCGCATTCGGTCGGCTTCGGCAGCCAGATCTCCTATCGCATCAATCCGCAGTGGGAAGTCCATGCCTATGTCGAGTATGAGAAGCTGCTGGGCGACGCCGCAGACAGCCCGCTCGTGAAGCTGCGGGGATCGTCGAACCAGACGACGATCGGCCTCGGTGCGTCCTATTCGTTCGATTTCAGGATTCGATAGGTCACCATGCGCCGCATCGCTTTTCTATGGGTTGGCCTGGCGGTCGCTTGCATCGCCCTCGGCGCGGCTGCGGCGTTCGAGACGCGCGCGACCCGGCTCCAGGCCATCAAGACCGTCGGCATCGTCTCGGCCATCGGCGAGGAGATGAGCCTGACGCAAGCCGGCCTGATCGCGCTCGGCAACGCCGGGCAAAGCCTCTCGATCAGCGCATGGGGGCTGGACGAGTTGATCGTCCAGCAGGCGACGAAGCTGCTCGGCGGACGCTTTCGCGTGCAGGCGGTGAGCTACCGGCGCGCCGCGTTTGCCGCGATCAGGGATTCGGCGGTTGCGCCCGTCAATCTCTGCGCAGCGATCCGTTCAAGGAGCTGGTTCGCAGCGATGTCGCGCCGCAGGGGTTGGATGCGTACATCGTCATCACCCGGGCCAGATCGAAGCTCGGCAACGGCCGCAACGTCGAGGGCATCGGGCTCGCCCAATATCGCACGCTGCTTGCGGACTACGGCCTGATCCACGCGCTCTACGAGGTGCGCGTGATCGACGGCAAGTCGTTCGACGTGATCGAGAAGCGGGCCGCCGCGCCGCTCGACAACACGGGGACCATGCGGCTCGCCGGACCCAGCGGGCCGATCGACGCGACGTTCGAGGGGCCGGCTGCGAGCGAACGGCTACGCGCGGCGATCACGGATCTCATCACGCGCAGCTTGCCCGTCACGCTGGGCGACATGCACCTGATCGACGGTCAGTGAGGCCGGTTGGCCGGTTTCTAAAGCGCGATGAGATTGGTATGAATCGTCATCGCGCTTTAGGTTATTGTTTGAGCATGATCTTTTCGGAAAACCGCTTCGCACTTTTCCGGATCATGCTCAGGTCACCGGCGCGGGATTGAACAGCGTGAGATCGTTGTGGATGCCCCAGCGGTCCGACCACGGTTTCGTGCGGCCAGAGGCAACGTCGAGGATCAGGCGGAACAGGTCCCAGCCGGTTTCCTCGATGGTCTTCTCGCCGGTGGCGATGCTGCCGGCATCGAAATCGATCAAATCCTTCCAGCGGCGCGCAAGCTCGGTGCGGGTCGCAACCTTGATCACGGGCGCGGCGGCAAGGCCATAGGGCGTGCCGCGGCCGGTGGTGAACACCTGCAGCGTCATGCCGGAAGCGAGCTGGAGCGTGCCGCAGATGAAGTCGGACGCGGGTGTTGCTGCGAACAGCATGCCTTTCTGCGTCGCCTTCTCGCCGGGCGAGAGCACGCCGGTGATGGCGGACGAGCCGGACTTGACGATCGAGCCGAGTGACTTTTCGACGATGTTGGCGAGGCCGCCCTTCTTGTTGCCGGGCGTGGTGTTGGCGCTGCGATCGGCGCCGCCGCGGGCGAGATAAGAGTCGTACCAGGCCATCTCGCGCACCAGCGCGCGGCCGACGTCCTCGTTGATGGCGCGGCGCGTGAGCAGCTGGATCGCATCGCGGACTTCGGTGACCTCGGAGAACATCACGGTCGCGCCGGCACGCACCAGCAGGTCCGCCGCAAAGCCCAGCGCGGGGTTCGCGGTGACGCCGGAGAACGCGTCGCTGCCGCCGCATTGCAGGCCGATGACGAGATCGGCGGCCGGGCAGGTCTCGCGGGTGCGCTTGTTGAGGATTTTCAGGCGAGCTTCGGCCTGGGTCATGATCGCATCGACGATGGCGCCAAAGCCGTCGAAGGCTTCGTCCTGCATGCGCACGATGGCATCGCTGACGCCCTCCGGCACCAGCCGCTCGGGCGCGAGCTTTTCGCAGCCGAGGCTGATGACCAGAATTTCGCCGCCGAAATTCGGGTTCTGCGCGATGTTCTGCAGCGTGCGGATCGGAACGACCGCATCGGGCGCATTGATGGCGACGCCGCAGCCATAGGCATGCGTCAGCGGCACGACGTCGTCAACGTTCGGGTACTTCGGCAGAAGTTCGGCTCGGATGCGCTTCACGGCGTATTCCATCGTGCCCTTGACGCATTGCACGGAGGAGGAGATGCCGAGGATGTTCTTGGTGCCGACCGAGCCGTCGGTGTTGCGAAAGCCTTCGAAGGTGAAGCCTTCGAGCGGCGGCAGCGGCGCGGGGACGGCGGTCGAGATTTCCAGCTTGTCGAGGGCAGGGGCCTCGGGCATGCGGATGCGCGCTTCATCGACCCATTCGCCGGCCAGGATCGGCGAGAGCGCGTAGCCGATCACCTCGCCATAGCGGATAATCGGCTGGTCTTGCGCGATGTCGACCAGTGCCGTCTTGTGCCCCTGCGGCACGAAGGCGCGCAGCGTCAGCCCGCTGGCGAAGCGGGAGCCGGCAGGAAGCCCGAAATCATTGACCACGATCGCGACATTGTCGCGCTCGTTGAGCTTGATGTAGCGGGGCTGCTCTTTCGCTGCGACGTCCTGGTCCATCTGCTTTGCCTCAGAAGCTGAAGTCGTAGGGTGGGCAAAGGCGCAACGCGCCGTGCCCACCATGCTTCACGCCGAACGTAAGCGGTGGGCACGCTTCGCTATGCCCACCCTACGATATCTTCCCCGCGCTTAGCCCGGATAGGTATAGGCGGTCTTCACCGTGGTGTAGAACTCGCGCGCATAGGAGCCCTGCTCGCGGGCACCGTAGCTCGAACCCTTCCGGCCGCCGAACGGCACGTGATAGTCGACGCCGGCGGTCGGCAGATTGACCATCACCATGCCGGACTCGCTGTTGCGCTTGTAGTGCGAGGCGTATTTCAGGCTGCTCGTGCAGATGCCCGAGGCGAGGCCGAACTCGGTGTCGTTGGAGATCGCCAGCGCTTCTTCGTAGTTCTTGGCGCGGATGACGGCGGCGACGGGGCCGAAGATTTCCTCACGCGCGATGCGCATGTTGTTGTTGGCCTCGGTGAACAGCGCCGGCTGGAGGTAATGGCCGGGGGTCTCGCGCTTGAGCAACTCGCCGCCGAAGGCGAGCTTGGCGCCCTCGTCCTGGCCGATCTTGATGTAACGCAGGTCCTGGTCGAGCTGGCTCTGGTCGACCACCGGGCCGATATGCACGCCGGCCTTCAGCGCGTCGTCCACCGACAGGCTGTTCAGGCGTTCGGCCACCGCAGCGACGAAGCGATCGTGGATGCCTTCGGTGACGATCAGGCGGGAGGAGGCGGTGCAGCGCTGGCCGGTCGAGAAATAGGCGCCGTTGACGGCGACCTCGACGGCGGTCTTGAGATCGGCGTCGTCAAGCACGACCAGCGGATTCTTGCCGCCCATCTCGAGCTGGAACTTCTTCATCGGGTTGGAGAGCACGCAGGCCTGCGCGATCTTGCGGCCGGTCTGCACCGAACCGGTGAAGGAGATCGCGGCCACATCGGGGTGATCGAGCAGGGTCTGGCCGACCACGGAGCCGGAGCCGACCACGAGGTTGAACACGCCGGCCGGAATGCCGGAGCGGGTGATGATCTCGGACAGCGCGTGCGCCGAGCCCGGCACCAGCTCGGCCGGCTTGAACACCACGGTGTTGCCGTAGCAGAGCGCGGGCGCGATCTTCCAGGCGGGGATCGCGATCGGGAAATTCCAGGGCGTGATCATGCCGATGACGCCGACCGGCTCACGGGTGAGCTCGACGTCGAGGCCGGGACGGACGGAGGCGCCCTTTTCGCCGATCAGGCGCAGCGCCTCGCCGGCGAAGAACGCAAAGATCTGGCCAGCACGGGCGACCTCGCCGATGCCCTCGGGGAGCGTCTTGCCTTCCTCGCGGGCGAGCAGGCGGCCGAGCTCTTCCTTGCGGGCGAGGATTTCGAGAGAAATCTTGTTCAGCGCGTCATAGCGCACCTGCGGCGTCGACTGCGCCCAGGCGGGGAAGGCAGCCTTGGCTGCCGCAATCGCCTTCTCGGTCTGCGCCTTGTCGGCCTTGGCGTACTCACCGACGAGGTCGTTGGTGTTGGAGGGGTTGATGTTCTTGGTGACGCCGGAGCCGTCGACCCATTCGCCGCCGATGAAGTTCTTCAGGATCGCAGTCATGTAGTCCTCCGAGATTTTCTTAACGCACGAGGCAGGGACGCTTGTCGTCAAAGGTCCAGCCGGGGATCAGGTCCTGCATGGCAGTAGCGTCATCGCGGGCGCCGAGTCCATGCTTCTTGTAAAGCTCATGCGCGGTTTCGATGGCCGGGCGGTCGATTTCGATGCCGAGGCCTGGCCGCTCGGGCACGGCGATCTTGCCGCCCTTGACCTGGAGCGGCTCCTTGGTCAGCGCCTGGCCGTCCTGCCAGATCCAGTGGGTGTCGATTGCGGTGACCTTGCCGGGCGCGGCGGCGCCGACATGGGTGAACATCGCGAGCGAAATGTCAAAGTGATTGTTGGAGTGCGAGCCCCAGGTCAGGCCGTTGTCGCGGCAGGTCTGGGCCACGCGCACCGAGCCCTGCATGGTCCAGAAGTGGGGATCGGCCAGCGGAATGTCCACCGCGCTCAGGCGCAGTGCATGCGAGAGCTGGCGCCAGTCGGTCGCGATCATGTTGGTCGCGGTCGGCAGGCCCGTGGCGCGGCGGAACTCGGCCATGATCTCGCGACCCGAGAAGCCGGCTTCGGCGCCGCAGGGATCCTCGGCATAGGCAAGGATGCCGTGCATGTCCTTGCAGAGGCTGATCGCCTCGTCGAGCGACCATGCGCCGTTGGGGTCGAGCGTGACGCGCGCGCTGGGGAAGCGCTTTGCGATGGCGGTGACGGCCTCGATCTCCTGCTCGCCGCGGAGCACGCCGCCCTTGAGCTTGAAGTCGGCGAAGCCATAGTGGTCGTGCGTGGCTTCCGCGAGCCGCACCACGGTCTCCGGCGTCATCGCCTCCTGGTGGCGCAGGTTGAACCATTCGGGCTTGCCGGTCTCGCCCTTGGTGTAATCGAGCTTCGACCTGCGGCGATCGCCGACAAAGAAGAGATAGCCGAGCGTCTCGACGCTCTTGCGCTGCTGGCCTTCGCCGAGCAGCGCCGCGACGGGCAGGTTGAGGTGCTGGCCGAGCAGGTCGAGCAGCGCGGACTCGATCGCCGTGACCGCATGGATCATCACGCGCAGGTCGAACGTCTGCTTGCCGCGGCCGCCGGCATCTCGGTCGGCGAACGCCGTGCGGACGTCGGCGAGGATGTTGTTCATCGCGCCGACGGTCTTGCCGATCACGAGATCGCGGGCATCCTGGAGCGTCTGCCAGATCTTTTGCCCGCCCGGCACCTCGCCGACGCCGGTGTGTCCGGAATTGTCGGTGAGGATGACGATGTTGCGGGTGAAGAACGGCGCGTGCGCGCCGCTCAGATTGAGGAGCATGCTGTCGCGGCCCGCGACCGGGATCACCTGCATCGATGTGACGACCGGTGCGCCGGAGACCTCAGTCTGGGCCATTGCACGCTCCTCCCTGTTGTTGTCTGTTATTCTGCAGCTTGTTGTGACGATCGGATGGCGGGGAGATTCTTCACCAGCGCGGTCAGCTCCGCAACCTCCTGCTCGGTCAGATCGGTCAGCGGCGGGCGGACCGGGCCGGAATCGCGGCCGATCACCTTCATGCCGGCCTTGATGATCGAGACCGCATAGCCCTTCTTGCGGTTGCGGATTGCGATCAGCGGCAGGATGAAATTCTTCAGGCCGGCGTGGATGGTCTCATGGTCGCGCTTGCGCACCGCGGCGTAGAAGTTGGTGGCGAATTCCGGAACGAAGTTGAACACGGCCGAGGAATAGGTCGTCACGCCCATGTCGAGATAGGGCAGCGCGAAGGTTTCCGCGGTCGGCAGGCCGCCGATATAGGTGAGGCGGTCGCCGAGCTTGGTGTAGACGCGGGTCATCAGCTCGATGTCGCCGATGCCGTCCTTGTAGCCGACGAGGTTCGGGCAGCGCTCGGCGAGGCGCGCCAGCGTATCGGGCTGGAGAATGGCGTTGTCGCGGTTGTAGACGATGACGCCGATCTTCACGGCGGCGCACACCGCTTCCACGTGGGCGGCAAGGCCGTCCTGCTCGGAATGGGTCAGATAGGGCGGCAGCAGCAGCAGGCCGTCGGCGCCGGCCTTCTCCGCACCGATCGCGATCTCGCGCGCGGTGGCGGTGCCGTAGCCGGTGCCGGCGAGCACGGGCACGCGGCCCTTGGTCTCGTCGACGGCGATCTTGACCACCTGCGGAACCTCGGTCGGCGTCAGCGAGAAGAACTCGCCGGTGCCGCCGGCGGCGAACAGGCCGGCAACGTCATAGCCGCACAGCCAGTCCATATTGGCGCGGTAGGTCGCCTCATCGAACGAATAGTCCGCCTTGAAGGGCGTGACGGGGAAGGACAGGAGGCCCGATCCGATCTTCTGGGCCATTTCCTGCGGGGTCATCTTGCTCATGGGCGCTGCTCCCTTAATTGCGTGTTGTGGAGGACGCGGGCCGAAGCCTGCGCGTCCATGCGCCGTTGTTTAGGAGACCGTTCGATGCGCGTCCAAGCCAAAGCCTATATCGACCGATGCGGATTGAGCATCAATCGTCCGCCACCTCCGCCGAGGACAATTCGCCTGCGATTTTGACCAGCGCGGAGAGCAGCGGATTCTCGTCGTCGCGGCGCCAGACCATGAACAGCTCGACCGGAACGCGCGTGCGCAGCTTCAGTGGCCGCAGCCGCACGTCGGAGATCTTCAGGCTGGCGGCCGCAGCCGGCACGATGGCAAGGCCGAGGCCAGCGCGGACCATGGCGAGTATCGAATGGATCTGGCTCAGATGCTGGACGTAGCGCGGCAGCACGTCGGCGCGGGTGAACAGCGCCACCAGGAGATCGTGGAAATACCGGCTCTCATAGGGCGAATACATCACGAAGGGCTGGTCGTCGAAGTCCTTGATGGTGATGCTCTCGGCATTCGCCAGCGGATGCTTCTTCGGGATCGCTGCGAGCAGGGGCTCGGCGACGACGCGGCGGCTGGTCAGCTCGGGGCGGGCGATCGGTGGCCTGAGCAGGCCGGCATCGATCTGACCCGAGGTCAGCGCCTCGAACTGGTCGCCCGAGACCATCTCCTTCAGCGAGAAGTCCACCTCGGGCAGCTTGGCGCGGCAGGCCGCGACGAGCTCGGGGAGGAAGCCATAGGCGGCCGCGGCGGTGAAGCCGATCTTGACCGAGCCGGTCTTGCCGAGCGCGATGCGGCGGGCGACTTGCGAGGCGCTTTCCGCAAGCTTCAGGATGCGCCGTGCCTCGGGCAGGAAGCTGCGCCCCGCCGGCGTCAGGCGCACCGAGCGGCTGGTGCGCTCCAGCAACGGCGCATCGATGATGTGCTCGAGCACCTGGATCTGCCGCGACAGCGGTGGCTGGGTCATGTTCAGCCGCGCGGCGGCGCGGCCGAAATGCAGTTCTTCGGCCACCGTGACGAAACAGCGGAGCTGGTTGAGGTCGAACATCGATACATGCCTTAGATGGATAAGGCGTTTCCCCGGCACTTCTAGCATCGATCATCCCCAAAACAAAGACGGCGGCTGAGGAGCCGCCGTTGAGTTGCCTGGTCAAGCTCCCGTGGGAGCCCTCAGGAGGAACGTTTGAGCACCACCCGCTCGATCTTGCCGACCACCACGAGATAGGCGAACGCCGCCACCAGCGCATTGGCGCCGACGAACAGCAGTGCGCCGTTGAATGAGCCGGTCGCAGCCAGGATGTAGCCGATCACGATCGGGGTAGAGATCGAGGAGAGGTTGCCGAAGGTGTTGAACAGGCCGCCGGAGACGCCGCCGGCTTCCTTGGGCGAGGTGTCGGAGACGACCGCCCAGCCGAGCGCACCGATGCCCTTGCCGAAGAAGGCGAGCGCCATGAAGCCGACCACCAGCGCCTGTCCGTCGACATAGTTGCAGGCGATGATCGACATCGACAGCAACATGCCGCCCACGATCGGGATCTTGCGCGCCATGGTGAGCGAACCGGTCTTGCGCAGAATGGCGTCGGAGATGACGCCGCCGAGCACGCCGCCGATGAAGCCGCACAGCGCGGGCAGCGTCGCAACGAAGCCGGCTTGCAGGATCGACAGGCCGCGCTCCTTGACGAGGTAGACCGGGAACCACGTCAGGAAGAAATAGGTCAGCGTGTTGATGCAGTACTGGCCGAGATAGACGCCGAGCATCATGCGGTTGGAGAGCAACTGGCGGATGTGATCCCAGCCGGAGCCGGACTCCCCCGTGGGTCGGTCAAAATCCCCCGGGTATGGTCACTTGAAACTCCCCCACCTGATGATCGCCGTCAGCGCCGCTGAACAGCAGTAGCCGGTCAGGCAGGACGTTTAT
>NZ_JASAUS010000096.1:0-35605 GCF_029953005.1 Bradyrhizobium sp. Mp27
CATAAACGTCCTGCCTGACCGGCTACTGCTGTTCAGCGGCGCTGACGGCGATCATCAGGTGGGGGAGTTTCAAGTGACCATACCCGGGGGATTTTGACCGACCCACGGGGTTCGTCATCGTGATCGCGTCCATCATGGCGCTGAATCCGCTTGCGATGGACATGATGCTGCCGGCGCTGCCCAACATCGGGGCAGCCTTCGCCATTCCCAACGCCAACCATCTTGGTACTCTCGACCTTCCTGATCGGCTTCGGTGCCGGCCAGTTCGTCATGGGCCCGTTGTCGGACCGCTTCGGGCGTCGCCCGGTGCTGCTCGGCGGCATGGCGGTCTATGCGGTGGCGAGCGTCCTGGCGGTCGCCGCGCCCTCGTTCGAGACGCTGCTGCTGGCGCGCGCGCTGCAGGGGCTCGGCACATCGGCAACGCGCGTGATCGCGACCTCGATCGTGCGCGACTGCTATGTCGGCCGCCGGATGGCGAGCGTGATGTCGCTCGCCATGATGGTATTCATCGCGGTGCCCGTGATCGCGCCCTCGTTCGGGCAGGCGGTGCTACTGGTCACGCAATGGCGCGGCATCTTCGTCGTCCTGATGCTCTACGGGCTGCTCGCGCTCGCATGGAGCGTGCTGCGGCTGCCTGAAACCCTTCCCGAGTCCGAACGCAGGTCGCTGGCGCCCGCCGACGTGCTCTCGGCGTTCCGGCAGACCGTGACCAACCGCCAGACCATCGGCTATGCGACGGCCGCCGGCAGCGTGATAGGCGCGCTCTTTGCCTATGTCTTCTCGGCGCAGCAGGTCTTCACCGGCATCTATCATCTCGGCCACTATTTCCCGATTGCCTTCGCCGCGATCGCGGCCGGCACCGCCATCGCCGGTTTCCTCAATGCGAAGCTGGTCGGGCGGCTCGGCATGCGCGTGATCTCGCACGGCGCGCTGACGCTCTACACCGCGGTTGCGGGCGTGATGCTGCTGACGGAAAGCCTCGGCATGCTGCCGCTCTCCTTGTTCATGGTGCTGTCCGCCCTGATGATGTTCTCGTTCGGCATGATGGTCGCGAACTTCACCGCACTGGCCATGGAGCCGCAGGGCCACATCGCGGGCACCGCCTCCTCGCTCTACGGCTCGATCACGACGCTGATCGGCATCGTCGTCGGCATGGCGATCGGGCAGAGTTTCGACGGCACGCTGCTGCCGTTCTCGGTCGGCTTCTTCCTGTCGACGCTGGCAGCGCTTGCGATCGTGCTGGTGGTGGAAAAGGGACGGCTGTTCAAGCCGCATCATCGTCCCATCGCCTGAGGAACTTCCCGGCCGCATCGATGTTGTACTGCAGCAGTTCGAAAGGCCGCCTCATGGAACCGGAACATCGCGAAGACAACACCACCCCGGATCGGGCGGAAACTGAACACCCGACGTCGGACGCCGACCGAACTGCGTTCACTCCCCCCTTCGCGAGCGAAGGCCTCGAGCGGATCCGCGACAGCCACTGCTGAGCGCAAAGCCTAGTCCGTCAGGCGCCTGCTGGCGCTGAAGTCCTGCGCGGCGCTCTCGGGCGTCGCGCTGCTTGTTCTCGGCGGTACGATCAGCACGACCACGTCCCGTGTCAGGCCGGGCTTGCCCCATAGCGTCGCCTGCACGGTGAACTGGCGCCTGACGAAATGCTCGGCGCGCGCGGACACGGACTCCATCCACCTGCCGCAATAGTCCTGGCCGCTGAAACAGAGCGCGGCCCAACCGCGATCCAATGTCGTCTTTCGCGGCATGCCCCACGTGTACTGAAACTCGAACGGCCGCGCGTAATACGGATGGTCCGGACTGTAGAACGCGGTCGCAAAGGCCAAGGAATCGTCGCCACTGACGGCGCTGAGGGGCTCGCCGGTCAGCTCGTGCCATTCCCGGGTGAGCTCACTGGCTACCTGCTCGTAGAAATTCCGGCCCTCTTCGTAGCCGTGATTGTTGCGATAGATGGCGTGAATCGGGGCGGCGACGACGACAGCGGCGAGCCCAACGATTGCGGTGATGATCGTGACGTTGACGGTGTAGAATCTTTCGATCGGGTAGCGCGTGCCGCAAACGATCAGCACGACGAACAGGAACAGCCCTTGCAACGCCCATAGCGACGGCAGATCGGTGCCCATCGCCAGCGACGTCAGGACCGGCAGCACGATCGTGCCGATCGCAACGTAAAAAAGAAGCCGCAGGCCGGAGCTCATCGCGGCGAAGTCGGCCGCAAATTGTCTCAGCCGTGTGCCGGCGATGATCACCCAGAAGACGGCCGATACGCTGATGGCCGCCAGGAGTCCGAGCAGGAAGTTCTGCACCTCGCCGAGCGAGCTCACGAAGTTGCCGTTGGCGTGCGTCATCGCGTAGGTGAAGGCCGACGCGCCCGTCGTCGCGAGCCAATAGATGTGCGGCGACAACATCGCGAGCCCAACCACGACCGATATCCACGGCGAAGCGGACGTGAAATAGGCGCGGCGCGCGGGATGAGCCAGCGCGGCAAATGCAAAGCTCGCCACGAGGAAGACCGAGTAATATTTGCCAACCATCGCCAGCGCCGTCGTGCATCCTACGGCGACCGCCCAGGCCGCGCTGCGGGTCTCGAACGCGCGCAGAAAACACCAGGTCGCGAGCGGCCAGAGCGCAAGCAGCACCGCATTGGCGTTGAAGCGCTGGGCGTGGAATTGATAGGCCGGCGTCAGCATCAGGAGCAGCAGCACCAGGATGCGTTTGTGCCCGGTCACAAACTGCCGTGCGATCCGGTCGACGAAAAACAGGGCGAGCCCGGCATTGGCCATCGCCATCAATTGCAGCGACCAGTCGCTGAGCGGGAAGACGGAGGTCCACACCGCCGTAACCCAGCCCATCAGCGGCGGATGCTTGTGGTACCCCCACGCGAAACGGCGCCCGAGCGTCCAGGCCTCGAGGGTATCGGGGTGCAGGCCGCTGCCGGCATAGGCGACGGCCAGATAGATCGTCCAGAGCGCGACGAAGCACACAATGAGAAGCGGCACGGCCCAGCCCGTCTCGACGCCGTCGAGCCAGCGCAGGAAAGGCCGCCGCCATCGCGCCGGCGCGCGATCGGACCGCTCGGCCATCGCCCGAAATGCAAAATCAATCGACACGGGACTCAAATGCAGGAAGGAAGTGATGCGCAAACTGCGCACATCTATTTCAAGCCAGAAACAAATAGCAATGATTGAACACTGGAAGAGTTAAAAGCTGACGCGAGGCTGACAAACGAAAACGGCGCCGCTGATGACAGCGACGCCGTGTAACGATCGGGGAAGGCGCGCTGGCGCGCCCTCGCTTTACTCGGTCTTGTCGATGTTCCAGAACAGCGGCGTCGCCGGGCCGTCGAGCACGCCGGTGAGCGACTTCCGCCACGCGCTCGGCGCCAGATACTGGCCGAGCGGCACGTAGATCACCTGGTCATAGGCTTCCTTCTGGATCTCGGTCGCGATCTTCTTCTGATCGTCGAGCGAGGCGGCGCGGACGAAGTCGTCCTTGAGCTTCTCGATTTTGGCGTTTTCCGCCCAGCCGAACCAGCCCTTCTTGCCCTGCCCGCCGATCGACAGATTGGCGATCGGGTTGGACACGTCGGCGCTGACCCAGTTGGTGAAGAACATGTTCCAGCCGCCCTCCTTCGGAGGCTTCTGGCTGGCGCGCCGGCTGACCACCGTCTGCCAGTCGGTCGCCTGCGCGTCGACCTTGAAGCCGGCTTCGCGGAGCAACTGCACCGCGACCGTCGGCTGCGCCTTCAGCGTCACGACGTCGCCGGGCACCATGACCACGACGGGCGTGCCGTCATAGCCGGACTCGGCGAGCGCCTTCTTGGCTTCCGCCATGCCGTTGCCCTTGACCAGCGATTCCGAGCCGACGTCGGTCGCGAACGGCGTATCGCAGATGAAGAACGCACCGCAGATCTTGTAGTATTTGGGATTGCCGACGAGCGCGTCGAGCACGTCCTTCTGGTTCATCGCCAGAAGTGCGGCACGGCGGATCTTCGGATTGTCGAAGGGCGGATAGAGGAAGTTCATGCGCCCAAGGGTCTGGTAGCCGAACTTGTTCAGCGTCTCGGTCTTAAGGTCGGCATTGCCTTCAAGCACGGGCAGCAGATCCCACGGCGGCACTTCCATGAAGTCGATGTCGCCCGATTGCAGCGCGTTCACTGCGGTCTGCGCATCCGGCATGGTGATCCATTCGACGCGATCGACCTTGACCACCTTGCCTCCGGCAGTCCAGCTCGACGCCTCCTTGCGCGGCACGTAGTCGGTGTTCTTGACGTACACCGCCTTCACGCCGGGCTGGAATTCACCCTGCACGAACTTGAACGGACCCGAGCCGATCTGCTCGGGGATCTGCTTGTCCGGCGGCGTTTCGGCGAGACGCTTCGGCATCATGAAGGCGACGCGCGAGGACGGCTTGCCGATGGATTCGAGCACGAGGCCGTAGGGCTCCTTCAGCTTCAGCGTGATCGTCTTGGGGTCGGTCGCCTCGATGCTCGCAGTAAACTGCATCATCTGCTGGCCCATGCCGTCGACCGCGGCCCAACGCTTCAGCGAAGCGGCGCAGTCTTCCGCCGTCACCGGCGTACCGTCGTGCCACTTCAGGCCGTCGCGCAGCGTGAAGGTGTAGGTGAGCTTGTCGTCGGAGATCTTCCAGTCCGCCATCTGCGGCTGGATCTTGAAATTCGAGTCCGTCGCGATCAGCGTGTCGTAGACCATGTAGCCATGGTCACGCGTGATGTAGGCGGTGGTGAAAATCGGATCGATGATGCGCAGATCCGAATGCATCACCGCGGTGATGGTCTTGCTGGCGGCGGCAAGTACCGGCGAGGCCATCGCCGTCGAAAGCGCAACGACCGATAGCGCAAGTGTGGAGGCGAACGCGCGACGCCCCCGGCGCATCAAGCTCAACATAAAAGTTTCTCCTGACGTGAAACTGTTCAAAGGCAGGTTATTGGTTGAGCATTCGGTTCGTTCTTTAGGCGAACTAACCTCATGCGATGCCTTTGTCTTTCGAGACTTGCAGACAGTGCTGAGCGCGTCAATCCGGTTTCGCTGCAGCCCCAAGCGGCGTGCTCACGGGCTCCACAAAGATCGGTTTGGCTCTACAACGCTTTCCGCCAGTCCCGTCCGCGCCAATGCAATGCGCGTTCCATCTTTCGAAGCCTGAGAGACATTAAGATGAATCCAGCCAATCTTCCCTTCGATTCCGAGGCGATGCTCGAGGGCCTGCGCACCTGGGTGGAATGCGAGAGCCCGACCTGGGACGCAGGCGCCGTGAACCGCATGCTCGATATCGCAGCGCGGGATATGGCGATCATGGGTGCGACGATCGAACGCATCGGCGGCCGGCAGGGCTTTGGCGGCGTCATCCGCGCGCGCTTCCCGCATCCGAAACAGGGCGAGCCGGGCATTCTGATCGCCGGGCACATGGATACCGTCCACCCGGTCGGCACCATCGAGAAGCTGAAATGGCGGCGCGAGGGCAACAAGTGCTACGGCCCCGGCATCTATGACATGAAGGGTGGCAACTACCTTTCGCTCGAAGCGATCCGACAGCTGGCACGTGCTTCCTTCACCACGCCGCTGCCGATCACCGTGCTGTTTACGCCCGACGAGGAAGTCGGCACGCCCTCGACGCGCGACATCATCGAGGCGGAGGCCGCGCGCAACAAATATGTGCTGGTGCCCGAACCGGGCCGCGCCGACAACGGTGTCACCACCGGACGTTACGCCATCGCGCGTTTCAATCTGGAAGCGACGGGCCGGCCGAGCCATGCCGGCGCGACATTGTCGGCCGGACGCTCGGCGATCCGCGAGATGGCGCGGCAGATCCTCGCCATCGACGCGATGACGACGGAGGATTGCACTTTCTCGGTCGGCGTCGTGCACGGCGGACAATGGGTCAATTGCGTTGCCACGACCGCCACCGGCGAGGCGCTGTCGATGGCCGCGCCAGGCCGATCTCGACCGCGGCGTCGAGCGGATGCTGGCGCTGTCGGGCACGACCAATGATGTCACGTTCAAGGTGACGCGCGGCGTCACGCGCCCCGTATGGGAGCCGGATGCCGGTACCATGGCGCTTTATGAGAAGGCGCGCGGCATCGCCAAATCGCTCGGCACTGAGCTACCGCATGCGAGCTCCGGCGGCGGCTCCGACGGCAACTTTACCGGCGCGATGGGCATCCCGACGCTCGACGGCCTCGGCGTGCGCGGCGGCAACGGCCACACGCTGGAAGAATTCATCGAGGTCGAGAGCCTGGTTGAACGCGGGCGCCTGATGGCGGGCTTGCTGGCGACGCTAGAGTAAATTGAATCAACTTCGCACTGCACAATGCGTTGGCAGTCGCGGTTGAAATTTAGCCTTGTCTAAAAATGAGGCGCATCGTACTGCTCGATTGTCCACGCGACGATGCGGGAGAGATCGCAACGAGAGTTCAGGCTTTCGTTGCGGCGCCGACGGAGCAACCGCCCCGGAAACTCTCAGGCAAAAGGACCGTATCGTCAGGACGATCTGGAGAGAGGCGGCACGGCCAATGTGGTCGTGACGTCCACCGAAGGGGATAGTCCGGAGCTGACCTCACCGAGGTCCGCACCGGATCAAGCTCTCAGGTAACCGTGACAGATGGGGCGCCGCCAACGGCCTTTGGCCGGCGGTTAGCCTATCCTAACTCACGGGAGCCCCGAACCTGCCATGACCCATATCGCCATCATCGGCGCCGGCATCACCGGCGTAACGACTGCGTATGCCCTGCTCGAACGCGGATATAAAGTGACGGTGCTCGACAAGCACCGCTACGCCGCGATGGAGACCTCCTTCGCCAATGGCGGACAGCTCTCCGCCAGCAATGCCGAAGTGTGGAACAGCACCGCAACGATCCTGAAAGGCCTGCGCTGGATGTTCCGGCGCGATGCGCCGCTGCTGATGAATCCGCGGCCGAACTGGCACAAATATTCGTGGATGAGCGAGTTCGTCGCCAATATCGGCAACTACCGCGCCAACACGGTTCAGACCACGCGGCTCGCGATCGAAGCCCGCAAGCATCTGTTCGAGATCGCGGAGCGCGAAGGCATCGACTTCGATCTCGAACGCCGCGGCATCCTGCACATCTATCACGACAAGAAGGGTTTTGAATCCGGCCTGCAGGTCAATGCGCTGCTGAAGGAAGGCGGGCTCGATCGCCGCCCGGTGACGCCGCAGGAGATCCGCGCCATCGAACCGACGCTGCGCAAGGACTATTTTGGCGGCTTCTACACGCCGTCGGATGCGACCGGCGATATCCACAAGTTCACGCGTGGACTTGCGGAAGCCTGCAAGCGGCGCGGCGCGACCTTTATCCACGAAGCCAACATCGATTCCATTGCCCAGGCAGGTGGCGGCTTCGTCATCGGCTGGGCTGATCTTTCGGCCAGTGACACTGTCGCATCCGCGCGCGGCATGCTGAAGGCGGATGGCGTCGTGATCTGCGCCGGCGTGGCCAGCCGTCACTTCGCCGCCCTGCTCGACGAACGCGTCAACGTCTATCCGGTGAAGGGCTACTCGATCACCGTTCAGCTCGACACTGCCGCAAGCCGCAATGCGACGCCGACCGTGAGCCTGCTCGACGAGGCCGCCAAGATCGTTACCAGCCGGCTCGGCGCCGATCGCTTCCGCGTCGCGGGCACCGCCGAATTCAACGACTTCAACCGCGACATCCGCGCCGACCGCGTGCAGCCGCTGGTCGACTGGGTGCGCAGCAACTTCCCCGGCGTCGAAACGTCCAAGGTCGTGCCCTGGGCCGGGCTGCGGCCGATGATGCCGAACATGATGCCCGTCGTGCGCGCAGGACGGATGCCAGGCGTGTTCTTCAACACCGGCCACGGCCATCTCGGTTGGACCTTGTCGGCCGCGACCGCGCAGATGATTGCCGGTACCATCGACGGCTGGCGCGGGCTCAACGCACCGCCGACCGCACCCTCACTCAGGGTTGAGCGCGAGTTCCGCCATGCATCCTGAGTGGCCGATATCGGAGGCTCGGCGGCCTCTTGCGACCGCCCTGCCCTTGGCACACAATTTGCCCCGAAAGGTCGGCTTCTCCGGCCGGCTTTCCAGCCCGAGTGACAGGCGTGCATGATAGACAGAACCGATTCCACGGGGGCCTTGCGGCCCCGCAAGTTCCGCAGCCGGAGATAGGTGCATGCTAGGTTATCTCATTCGCCGCGTTCTGGCCGCGGTGCCCGTGATGGGCGTCGTCGCGCTGTTCGTCTTCCTCCTGCTGCGGCTGACGCCGGGCGATCCCGCCGCCATTCTCGCCGGCGATAACGCGACCCCGGAACGGCTGGAACGCATCCGTGACTCGCTCGGCCTCAACGAGCCGCTGATCGTGCAATTCATCACCTGGGTGAACAAGCTGCTGCACGGCGATCTCGGGACGTCGCTGATCTCCAACCTGCCAGTCATGAAGATGATCAGCCAGCGCGTCGAGCCGTCGATCTCGATCGCGCTCTCGACGATCATTCTCGCCGTGATCGTCGCCGTGCCCCTGGGCGTCATCGCGGCGTGGAAGCACGGCACCTGGATCGACCGTTTCGTGATGGGCCTCTCCGTGCTCGGCTTCTCCGTGCCGGTGTTCGTGGTCGGCTATCTCCTGATCGAGGTCTTCGCGATCGACCTGCGCTGGGTGCCGGTGCAGGGCTTCCGCAGCATCTTCAACGGCTTTGGACCGTTCTTCGAACGCATCATCCTGCCAACCTGCGCGCTCTCCTTCATCTACATCGCGCTGATCGCGCGCATGACGCGCGCGGCGATGCTCGACGTGCTCGGTGAGGACTACGTCCGCACCGCCCGCGCCAAGGGCATCAACGAGGTCGCCGTGATGATGCGCCATGCGCTGCGCAATGCCGCGGTGCCCGTCATCACCGTGATCGGCACCGGCTTTGCGCTGCTGATCTCCGGCGTCGTCGTCACCGAGAGCGTGTTCAACATCCCCGGCATCGGCCGCCTCACGGTGGACGCGGTGCTGGCGCGCGACTATCCCGTCATCCAGGCGATGATCCTGCTGACGTCGCTGATCTATGTCGTCGTCAATCTCCTGATCGACGTCGCTTACACGCTGCTCGATCCCCGGATCCGGTACTAGGGCTAAGGATAACAACAAAAATGTCCGTCGATAGCCTTCCCCAGTCATCCATTCCGATCACGTCGCCACTGCGGCCGCGATTCGGATTCCTCACCTCGACGCCGATCATCGCGGCGGCCACGATCTTGCTCGCGCTGATCGTGCTGGTCTCGATCCTGGCGCCGCTGATCGCGCCGCACGATCCGGTCCAGCTTGCGCCCTCGCAGCGGCTGAAGCCGGCCTCGGCGCAGTTCCTGCTCGGCACCGACGCCTATGGCCGTGACCTCTTGTCGCGCGTCATCTATGGCGGCCGCATCTCGCTCCTGATCGGCATCGGCTCGGCGATCCTGTCGATCGTCATCGGCCTTGCGATCGGCCTCGTCTCCGGCTTCTTCAAGCTGGTCGATGCCGTCCTGATGCGCGTCATGGACGGCCTCATGGCGATGCCGAGCATCCTGCTCGCGATCGCCGTGGTGTCGCTGTCCGGCGCCAGCATCTGGACCGTGCTGGTCGCGATCACCATCCCCGAAATACCGCGCGTGGCACGCCTGGTGCGCTCGGTCGTGCTGTCCGCACGCGAGGAGCCTTATGTGGAAGCCGCTATCTCGGTCGGCTCCAGCCTGCCGAAGATCATGTGGCGCCATCTGATGCCGAACACGATCGCGCCGCTGATCGTCCAGGGCACCTATGTCTGCGCCTCCGCGATCCTGACCGAGGCCATCCTCTCCTTCCTGGGCGCCGGCATCTCGCCGGAGACGCCGACCTGGGGCAACATCATGGCCGAGGGCCGCCAGTATTTTCAGCTCAAGCCGACGCTGATCTTCTGGCCGGGACTGCTGCTTTCGATCGCCATCCTCAGCATCAATCTGATCGGCGACGCCGCCCGCGACGCCCTCGATCCCCGCATGAAGCAGCGGGAGGGCAAGTGATGACGGATCAAGTGATGACCAACCCAGTCCTCGACATCAACAACCTCGTCGTCTCCGTCGGCAAGAAGCCGAAGAGTGCCAACATCATCGACGGCATCTCGATCCAGGTGCACAAAGGCGAGACACTGTGTCTCGTCGGCGAAAGCGGCTCGGGCAAGTCGGTGACCTCGCTCACCACGATGGGCCTGCTGCCGAAGGGCACGCTGGTTCCGACCGGCGGCAGCGTCAAGCTGGTCGGCGAAGAGATTCTCACCGCGACAGATCGTCGGCTGCGCCAGCTCCGCGCGACGCAGATGGCGATGATCTTCCAGGAGCCGATGACCGCGCTCAATCCGGTGGTGCCGGTCGGCCGCCAGATCGACGAGGTCCTGCGCGCCCACACCGATCTCGACGCCAAGGCACGGAAGAAGCGCATTCTCGACATGATGGAGCAGGTCCGCCTGCCCCAGGTCGAGCGCATCTTCGCCTCCTATCCGCATCGCCTGTCCGGCGGCCAGCGCCAGCGCATCATGATCGCGATGGCGCTGGTGCTGGAACCGAAGCTGCTGATCGCCGACGAGCCGACCACCGCGCTCGACGTCACCACGCAGAAGCAGATTCTGACGTTGATCCGCGACCTCCAGCGCGATCACGGCACGGCCGTCCTGTTCATCACCCACGACATGGGCGTGGTGGCCGAGATCGCCGACCGCGTCGCCGTGATGCGGCAGGGCCGGCTGGTCGAGACCGGTCCGCTCGAGACCGTGCTGCGCAACCCGACCATGGAGTACACCCGCAATTTGCTTTCAGCGGTGCCGAGCCTGGTGCCGCGCGCGGCGCGGCCCGAGACCAAGGAGCCGGTGGTGCTGGAGGCCAACGAGCTCGGCAAGGTCTATAAGGAGCGCGCCTTCTTCGGCAAAGGCCGCGAGGTCGTTGCCGCCGATAAGGTCACGCTGACGCTGCGCAAGGGCCGCACGCTCGGCATCGTCGGCGAGAGCGGCTCGGGCAAGTCGACGGTGGCGCGGTGCATCGTGCGCCTGATCGATCCGACCTCCGGCGGCGTGCGCCTTGCCGGCCGCGAGATCGCCGACATCTCGCGCCGCCTGCTCCAGCCGCACCGGCAGAAGATCCAGATCGTGTTCCAGGATCCCTATCGCTCGCTCAACCCGCGCATTACCGTCGGCGAGAGCATCGCGGAAGGCCCGATCAATTACGGCACCTCGCATGCCGATGCGATGAAGCGGGCGCGCGAACTGCTCGAACTCGTCGGCCTGCCCGCGGACGCAGTGACGCGCTATCCGCATCAGTTCTCCGGCGGCCAGCGCCAGCGCATCGCCATTGCGCGTGCGCTCGCGCTCGACCCCGACGTGCTGGTCGCAGACGAAGCGGTGTCGGCACTCGACGTCTCGGTTCAGGCGCAGGTGCTGGAACTGCTCGACGAGATCCAGAACCGGCTCGGCATCGCCATCCTGTTCATCACCCACGATCTGCGCGTCGCAGCCCAGATCTGCGACGAGGTCGTGGTAATGCAGCACGGCCGCGTCGTCGAACAGGGCCCGGCCGCCGAGGTGCTGACGCATCCGAAGGAAGCCTACACCAGGGCGCTGCTGGAGGCCGCACCGGGCCGCGGCTGGGATTTTGCGAACTTCAGGCCGGTGTCGGAAGGCGTCGCGGCTACGGCTTAGGTTTGTCCACTCGTCATTGCGAGCGTAGCGAAGCAATCCAGAGTCCCTCTGCGGAGACGGTCTGGATTGCTTCGCTTCGCTCGCAATGACAGGTAGCGACCATCATCATTCGAAAATGACTTAAAGCCATGCGCGGCGGCATGGGCTCCTCGCTTGCCCCCGCCTCGAAGCCAAGGCTAACGTCGCGCACTTTCAAACGCTGGACCAGAATTAATGACACGTATCGCCGTCGGCGGCTTCCTGCACGAGACCAACACGTTCGCCCCGACGAAGGCGACTTTCGCGGACTTCCAGCATGGCGGCGGCTGGCCGGCCATGACGGAAGGCGCCGACGTATTGAAGGTGATGCGCCGCATCAATGTCGGCCTCGCCGGCTTCGTCGACAGCGCCGAAGCCAATGGCTGGAACCTCATTCCGACGATCGCCTGCGGCGCAAGTCCGTCGGCGCATGTCACCAGGGACGCCTTCGAGCGTATTGTGAAGGTGATGGTCGACGGTATCGTCGCCGCCGGCCCGCTCGATGCGGTCTATCTCGACCTGCATGGCGCGATGGTGACCGAGCATCTCGACGACGGCGAAGGCGAGATTTTGGCGCGCGTGCGCCGCGTCATCGGCAAGGACGTTCCGCTGGTTGCCAGCCTCGACCTGCACGCCAACGTCACGCCCAAGATGATGGAACACGCGGACGCGCTGATCGCCTACCGCACCTATCCGCATGTCGACATGGCCGAGACCGGCCGCGCCTCCGCAAGGCACCTCGCCCTGCTGCTGCAGACCAAGCAACGCTTTGCAAAGTCGTTTCGCCAATTGCCGTTCCTGATCGCGATCAGCTGGCAATGCACCAATGACTTTCCCACCAAGGGCATCTACGAGAAACTGGCCGCGCTGGAGAGCGACGCCGTTCCGACGCTGTCCTTCGCGCCCGGCTTCCCCGCCGCCGACTTCCGCGACTGCGGCCCGAGCGTGTTCGCCTATGGCAAGACGCAGGCCGATGCCGACCGCGCGGCCGATGCGATCGTCAAACTGATCGAAAGCCACGAGGACGATTTCGACGGCAAGATCTGGTCGCCCGACGACGGCGTGCGCCATGCGATGGAGCTCGCCAAGAGCGCCAGCAAGCCGATCATCATCGCCGACACCCAGGACAATCCCGGCGCCGGCGGCGATTCCGACACCACCGGCATGCTGCGCGCACTGGTACGCAACAAGGCGAGCGCCGCGACCGGCGTGATCTACGATCCGGCCTCGGCCAAGGCCGCGCATGAAGCCGGCGTCGGCGCCACCGTGACGCTGTCGCTCGGCGGCAAATCCGGCATTCCCGGCGATGAGCCCTATCGCGAGACCTTCATCGTCGAAAAGCTCTCCGACGGCCGCTTCATCGCGCCCGGCCCCTACTACGGTGGCCGCGAGATGGAGATGGGTCCCTCCGCGTGCCTGCGCATCGGGGATGTCCGCGTCGTCGTCTCCTCGCACAAGGCGCAGCTCGCCGATCAGGCGATGTACCGCTATGTCGGCATCGAGCCGACCGCGCAGAAGATTCTGGTCAACAAGAGCTCGGTGCACTTCCGCGCCGATTTCGAGCCGATCGCGGAAAAGCTGATGATCTGCGCCGCGCCCGGCGCGATGCCGGCCGACACTGCCACCCTGCCCTGGACGCGCCTGCGGCCGGGCATCCGCATCAAGCCGAACGGCCCCGTTTTCACGCCCCCATCACGCTAACCGGACAGGACACATGCCCACGATCGACCGCATCGACGGCTTTGCCGACGAACTCACTGCTATCAGGCGCGACCTTCATGCTCATCCCGAGATCGGCTTCGAGGAAGTGCGCACCTCCGGCATCGTTGCCGACAAGCTGAAGAGCTGGGGCATCGAGGTGCACCGCGGTCTCGGCGGCACCGGCGTGATCGGCGTCATCAAGGGCAAGGGTTCGGGCAGCAAGCGCATCGGGCTTCGTGCCGACATGGACGCCCTGCCGATGGAAGAGAACACCAATCTGAAATGGAGTTCGAAAATCCCCGGCCGCTTCCACGGCTGCGGCCATGACGGCCACACCACGATGCTGCTCGGCACTGCGCGCTACCTCGCCGAGACCAAAAATTTCGACGGCACCGTGCACCTGATCTTCCAGCCGGCCGAGGAAGGCCTCGGCGGCGCGCGCGCGATGATCAAGGACGGGCTGTTCGAGAAGTTTCCCTGCGACGAGCTCTATGGCCTGCACAACGCGCCCGACCTCAACCTCGGCGAGATCGCGATCCTGCCCGGCCCGGCGATGGCCAGCGCCGACTTCTTCGACCTGCGCATCACCGGTTACGGCGCGCATGGCGCGATGCCCGAACGCTCCAAGGACGCGGTGATCATCGCGACCACGCTGGCGCAGGCGATCCAGACCATCGTCAGCCGCAACGTCGAGCCGCTGCAGGCCGCCGTCATCTCGATCACGCAGATTCACGCCGGTTCCGCCTACAACGTCATCCCCGGCGAGGCGCACCTCTGCGGCACCATCCGCACCTTCTCGGATGAAGTCCGCGCCCTGATCGCCGAACGCATCCGCACGATCTGCGCCGGCATCGCATCCGCATATCAGTGCGTGATCGAAGCCGACATCCGCGACACCTTCGGCGTGCTGGTCAACCAGGTCGAGCAGTCCAAGGTGGTCGAGGAGGTCGCGCGCACCGTCGTCAACCCCGCCAACGTGATCACCCGCGCCCAGCCGAAGATGGGCAGCGAGGATTTCGCCGACATGCTGCAAACCATTCCCGGCGCCTATTTCTGGATCGGCCACGACGGCTCAGTGCCCGTGCACAATCCCGGCTTCGTGCTCGACGACAAGATCCTGCCGATCGGCGCCAGCATGTTCGCCCGGATCATCGAAACGCGCATGCCGGTAGGTTAGCAATGCACAAAAAGAGCGTCGAAGAGGCCGTCACCTCGCTGCACGATCTCTCCGCGGTCGATCTGATTGCGGGCTATCGCGCCAAGCAATTCTCGCCGAGCGAGGTGCTGGAGGACGTGCTTGCGCACGTCGCTGCGTGGGAACCTCACCTCAAGGCGCTCTACGCGTTCGATCCCGACAGCGCGCGCGAGGCCGCGAAGGCCTCGACCGCGCGCTGGAGCGGGGGCGAACCTTCCGGCGCGCTCGACGGCGTGCCTGTGACGGTGAAGGACAACATCGCGACCAAGGGCGTGCCGGTGCCGCTCGGCGCTGCGAGCGTGAAGCTCGTGCCGGCCGAGAAGGACGCCCCGCCCGCTGCGCGACTGCGCGAGGCCGGTGCGATCATCTTCGCAAAAACCACCATGCCCGATTACGGCATGCTGTCCTCGGGCCTCTCCAGCTTCCATGCGCTGGCACGCAATCCCTGGGACCTCTCCAAGAATCCCGGCGGCTCCAGCGCGGGGGCCGGCGCGGCGGCTGCGGCTGGCTACGGTCCGCTGCATCTCGGCACCGATATCGGCGGCTCGGTCCGCCTGCCTGCGGGCTGGTGCGGCCTCGTCGGCCTGAAACCGAGTTTTGGCCGCGTGCCGATCGACCCGACCTATGTCGGCCGTGTCGCCGGTCCCATGACCCGCACGGTCGACGATTGCGCGCTGATGATGAGCGTGATTGCAAAGCCCGACCGGCGCGACGGCATGAGCCTGCCCGCCGAGCCTCTCAACTGGAAGGGACTGGAGAAATCCCCGCGCAAACTGCGCATCGGCTTGATGCTCGATGCCGGCGTCGGCCTGCCGGCAGAAAGGCCGGTCCGCGATGTCGCGGTGAAAGCCGCAAAGGCGTTCGAATCCGCAGGTAGCGTCGTCACCGAGGTCGACGGCATTTTGACCCGCGAGATGCTCGACGGCCTCGACAATTTCTGGCGCGCGCGGATGTGGGACGATCTGGCCAAGCTGACGCCGGCAGAACAGGCAAAGGTGCTGCCCTACATCTTCAAATGGGGCGCACCCGGCGCAAAGCTCTCGGGCGTCGACGTGATCCGCGGCTTCAACCAGACCATGGCGATCCGCGCTGCCGCGTCAAAGCTGTTCTGCGAGCTCGACTACGTGATCTCGCCGACCGCGCCGAACGTGAACTATCCGGCGGACTGGGCTTCACCCACCAACGATCCCATGAGGCCGTTCGAGCACATCTGCTATACCGTGCCGTGGAATATGTCGGAAAACCCCGCGGTTTCCATCAACGGCGGCTTCGACGCCAACGGCTTTCCCATCGGCGTGCAGATCGTCGGCCGCCGCTTCGACGATATCGGCGTGCTCGGCATGGCCAAGGCTTTTGAAGGCCTGCGCAGCGCACAGAAGCCCTGGCCGAGCCCGCCGGCGGAGTAGCATCCCATCATGGCCGGGCTTGTCCCGGCCATCCACGTCCGAACGGCCGCCATATGCCCAGTCCGCGCAAGACGGATGCTGGCGACCATGCATGACGTCTCTTCGAGACAGAATTCACGGCAAGGAAGGAAACCACCATGGCGTATGAGACCATCAAATACGAGGTCGCCGAGCAGATCCTCACCATCACGCTGAACCGGCCCGACAAGCTCAACGCCTTCAACGCGCAGATGCAGGCCGAGCTGATCGACGCGTTCGACGCCGCCGACAAGGACGACGACGTCCGCGCCATCATCGTCACCGGCGCCGGCCGCGGCTTTTGCGCAGGCGCCGATCTTTCCTCGGGCGCTGATACCTTCGATCGCGATGCGCGGCGCGGGCCGGTGAAGCGTTTCGCAGACGGCAAGGTCGATTACAGCGATCCGCAGGTGCGCGATGGCGGCGGTCAGGTGACGCTGCGCATCTTCAAATGCCTGAAGCCCGTGATCGCCGCAGTCAACGGCCCTGCCGTCGGCATCGGCGTCACCATGCAGCTGGCGATGGACATCCGCATCGCCTCGGATGCCGCGCGCTTCGGCTTCGTGTTCTCCCAGCGTGGCATCGTGCCGGAGGCCGCCTCAAGCTGGTTCCTGCCGCGCATCGTCGGCATCTCGCAGGCGCTGGAATGGTGCTATTCCGGCCGCGTCTTCCCGGCCCAGGAAGCGCTCGCCGGCCGCCTCGTCAGCAAGGTCGTAGCTCCCGATGATCTCTTGCCGACCGCCCGCGCGCTGGCCAAGGAATTCGCCGCCAAGACCGCGCCGGTGTCGGTCGCCCTGATCCGCCAGATGATGTGGCGCATGATGGGTGCCGACGATCCCATGGAAGCCCACAAGGTCGACAGCCGTGGCATCTATACCCGCGGCCGCTCGGACGACGTTAGGGAAGGCGTGGTGTCGTTCCTGGAGAAGCGTCCGGCGCAGTTCAAGAACAAGGTGTCGAGCGATATGCCGGATTATTTTCCATGGTGGAGCGAGCGGGAGTACAAGTGACGCGAAGCTATTTGCTTTGCTCCGCTGTCATCACCCGCGAAGGCGGGTGATCCAGTAACCACCAGCGGAAATTATCATGATCGCTGGTGATTACTGGATGCCCCGCCTTCGCGGGGCATGACAGTGTCAATCCATCACCAGCGCCACGCGGCCGATCGCCTTGCGGTCGATCAACAGCCGCATCGCTTTGGCATAATCCTGCAGCGGCAGGCGGTGCGAGACGTTGGGGCGCAGCTTGCCCTCCTCCGCCCATTGCAGCAGCGCCTTCAGACGCACTTCGCCGAGCGCAGGGTTTTTCCGTACCGCCTCACCCGCACGCACGCCGAGCACGCTGGCGCCCTTGATCAGCAGCAGGTTTGTCTTCGCCGAGCCGATGCCACCGGTAAAGCCGATCACCAGCAGCCGCGCGCCCCAGGCGATGCAGCGCATCGAGTTCTCGAACACCTCGCCGCCGACGGGATCGAACACGACGTCGGCGCCACGGCCATCGGTGATGCGCTTGACGGCATCGCGAAACGGCTCGCGATCGTAGCGCACGAGATGATCGGCGCCGCGCGATTTCGCAATTGCAAGCTTCTCATCGCTGGAGGCCGTCGCGATCACGGTTGCGCCCAACATCTTGCCGATCTCGACCGAGGCGAGCCCCACACCGCCGCCGGCGCCATGCACCAGCAACACTTCGCCCGGCTCGACCCGGCCGCGATCGATCAGCGCGTGATAGGCGGTGCCGTGGCCGGCCAGATAGGTCGCGGCTTCCGCATAGTCGAACGTCGACGGCATCGGCGTTAGCTGCGTCGGCGTCACCACCGCTTCGTCGGTGAAGGCGCCATGGCGCATCTTCACGATGACCTTGTCACCGACGGCGACGCCGCTTGCCTCTGCGCCCACCTCGGTGACGTCGCCGGCGGCCTCCATGCCGGGCGTAAACGGCAGCTCCGGCTTGAGCTGATATTCGCCGGCCGCCATCAGCACGTCCGGAAAGTTCAATCCGGCGGCGCGGATCGCAACGCGCACCTCACCCGGTTTGACGGCGCGCGACGGAAACTCCTCCAGCCGCAACGTCTCGGGCGCGCCGAGTTCGCGGCAGACGACAGCCCGCACCATCAGGCCGCACTCGCCTTGCTGCGTTCGAGCGCCTCGCGGATCAGCGGCAGGCGGTCGTTGCCGAAGTACATGTCGGTCTTGCCCACGAAGATCGTCGGCGAGCCGAAGCCACCGCGTGCCACGACCTCTTCCGTGTTGGCCTTGAGCTGGTCCTTGATTGCCTGCTCGGAGATGCCGTCAAAGAACTTCTGCTCATCGACACCGACCTTCCTGCAGATCTCGGCGAGCACGGTGTCCTGCGAGATGTCCTTGTCGCCGCCCCAATAGGTCTCGAACACGGCAGTGGCGAACGGCGCCATGTCTTTCCCCAGCCAGATGCAGCCGCGCATGGCCTTCACGCTGTTCACCGGGAACACCGTCGGCGGCATCTTGATCGCGAGGCCGGCCGAGCGCGACCAGTCGGCGAGGTCTTTTTTCATGTAGCGCGCCTTCAGCGGCACCGGCGTCTCGCGCTGCGCGTAGACGCTCGGATTGACCGTGTTGAAGATGCCGCCGACCAGGATCGGCCGCCAGATGATCTCGGCCCCCAGCTCCTTTGCCAGCGGCTGGATGTTGTGGAAGGCGAGGTAGGTCCAGGGGCTGGAGCAGTCGAAGAAGAATTCGATCATGGCGTTTCCCTTTACTGACAGACCTCATCCTGAGGAGGCCGCATAGCGGCCGTCTCGAAGGATGGCCGCAGGCGAAAGTCGGGCCTTCATGGTTCGAGACGGCGCTATGCGCCTCCTCACCATGAGGAACGGGCATTATTTCTTTCCCAGCACTTCCTTGGCACGCTGGCCGAACATGATCTTGCGTGATTCCTCGTCGAACGGCTCCTTCACAAACTTGCCGATTGCAAGCCCCGCCTGCACCGGCGGCCTTGCGCGCACCTCGGCGTACCAGCGTTTCACGTTCGGATAGTCGTCGAGCGTAAAGCCCTGCGCCTTGTGGGTCATGGTCCAGGGGAAGCAGGCGATGTCCGCGATGGAATAGTCGCCGGCAACATAGGCGCCGGTCTTGGCCAACTGCCGGTCGAGCACGCCATAGAGCCGCGCGGCCTCGTCGCGGTAGCGCTCAATCGCATAAGGGATCTTTTCAGCAGCATAGAGCGCGAAATGGCCGTGCTGGCCGAGCATCGGCCCGAGGCCCGCCATCTGCCACATCACCCACTGGATGGTCGTCGAGCGGCCGCGCAGATCACTGGCCAGGAAGCGGCCGGTCTTTTCCGCGAGGTAGATCAGGATCGCACCGGTCTCGAACGCCGAGAACGGCGCACCGCCGTCGGCGGGTGCGTGGTCGACGATCGCGGGAATGCGATTGTTCGGGGAGACCGCCAGAAATTCGGGGCTGAACTGCTCGCCGGTGCGGATATTGACGGGCTTCACGTCATAGGGGAGCCCGAGTTCCTCCAGCATGATCGAGATTTTCCAGCCGTTCGGCGTCGGCGCATAATAGAGGTCGATCATGACCTTTTCCTTGGCCCTTCCCTGTCGTCGCCGATGGAATAGAGAGCGACTTTTGTTGTTCTGTACCTTGACGTTAAGACATGGCAGGAAGGGGCGCAACACAACCTGCCGGGAGAGCCGCCATGCTGTTTCCAACCACGATCGCCGGCTCCTTGCCGAAGCCGGAATGGCTCGCCGAGCCGAACATGCTCTGGGCACCCTGGAAGTCGCAAGGCGACGAGCTTCTCCGCGCCAAGCGCGACGCGACGATGCTTGCCGTCAAGGTCCAGGAGGATGCCGGCATCGACATCGTCACGGAGGGCGAGCAGGCCCGCCAGCATTTCGTGCACGGCTTCCTCGAGAAGATCGACGGCATCGATTTCGCCCACAAGGTCGAGATGGGCATCCGCAAGGACCGCTACAAGGCGATGGTGCCGCAGGTGGTCGCGCCGCTTCAGCTCAAGGGTCGTGTCCATGCCGACGAGGCGCGCGTGGCGCGGGCGCATACGAAAAAGAAGCTGAAGTTCACCCTGCCTGGCCCGATGACCATCATCGACACGATTGCGGACCGCTACTACGGTGATCGCGTCAAGATGGCCTTTGCCTTCGCCGATCTCCTCAACGAGGAAGCCAAGGCATTGCAGGCCGACGGCGTCGATCTCGTGCAGTTCGACGAGCCCGCCTTCAACGTCTACATGGACGAGGTCAACGACTGGGGCATCAAGGCGCTGGAGCGTGCCGCACAGGGGCTGACCTGCGCCACCGCCGTGCACATCTGCTACGGCTACGGCATCAAGGCCAATACCGACTGGAAGGAGACGCTCGGCGCGCAGTGGCGGCAGTACGAGCAGATCTTTCCTGCGATCGACGCGAGCCCGATCCAGCAGGTCGCAATCGAGTGCCTCAATTCGAAGGTGCCGCTCGACCTGCTCGCGCTGCTCAAGACCAAGATCGTGCAGGCCGGCGTGATCGACGTCGCCAGCGACACGGTGGAGACGGCCGAGGACGTCGTGCAGGTGATCGACGCGGTGTCGAAGTTCGTTCCCAAGAGCAACATCATCGCCACTACCAATTGCGGCATGGCGCCGATGCGGCGCGAGATCGCCGAGGCCAAGCTGATGGCGCTCGGCGCCGGTGCCGCGCTGGCGCGCGAGAAGCTGGGGTGATGGTGCTCCGAACGGCACTCGTCGTCACGGCTCTTGCGGCGATCACATTCGCTGCGCGCGCGGAGGATCGCTCCGTGCTGCTGAATTGCAAGGCCATGGTCGAGCGTGCGTCGAAGGATACGGGTACGGCAACCGAGGCCGAGCCCACCCGCTGCCGCCAGATCATCCGCGAATGGGCGCTGCGCGATGCGCGGACGACAGTGGATGAGCAAGGGCGGCCGCTGAAATAGCCACACGCTCGCTGCGTTCCCTTCCCCCTCGCGGGGACGGTCAGGCGCGGTGTGCGCTGGGGTGCAGCGTGACCTCATAGCCGGCGCTCATCGCACGCAGCGTCGATGGCGGGGTCAGCAACTGCGCATCGTCGAGCTCTCGCGCGCCTCCAACATATCCCGCCGCCGACCACAACAACGCTCCGCCCTGCATCAGCAGAAAGCTTTCCTCGCCCTGCTGCAGCATTGCGCCGTCTGGAAGCTGCTCGAGCGGCACCAGCAGCGCGTGAAGCCGCTTCTTGCCGTGATCGAGCCGCTCGTGGTGCAGCACCGTGTCGATATCGTGCATGCGGACATCACGGACGCGGTTGCCCTTCTCCCACGCAGCCCGGAAGCGATTGGCATCGTCACGACGGCAGTAGAAGCAGGGGCGATGGCCGGCGGCGAGCGCGGTGGCCTCGTCGAGGAAGAACAGCTCGGTCCAGCTATGCGTCGCCATCACCTCGCGGCGGCGTCCGCGGAATTCGCAAACACAGGTGAGCCAGGCCGGCGACGACCACCGCTTCTTGAGCAGCGTCCTGGTCGCGGGATCATGGATGATGCCACGATTGCCGGCGAACAGGCCCCGGTGCGGCGTGGCGATGATGTCGCCGGTTGGCGTGACACGGTTTTGCAGGGGCATGGCCACCTCCACCTGTCATTGCGAGCGAAGCGAGGCAACCCAGAAATGCGTCTGCGGAAATCGTCTGGCTTGCGTCGTCGCTTCCGCCTTCGCTCCTCGAGCTACGGCGGACAAGTCGCGCCTCGCAATGACGGCGATCCTCACGCCGCGCCGTCGCGCAGCGGCGGGTGGTAGGACAGCGCGGTGTCCCAGGGGAAGAAGATCCAGGTGTCCTGCGAGACTTCCGTGATGAAGGTGTCGACCAGCGGGCGTCCCTTCGGCTTGGCGTAGACGGTGGCGAAATGCGCATCGGGCAGCATGTCGCGCACCAGCCTGCCGGTCTTGCCGGTGTCGACGAGGTCGTCGACGATCAGAAGCCCCTTGCCGGTGCCGCCGCCGAGCTTCATCGCCGCCTCGGACATGCCCTTGAGGACCTGGAGCTCGCCCTGCTTGTCGTGGTCGTAGCTGGCGATGCAGACCGTATCGATGATGCGGACACCGAGCTCGCGTGCCACGATCGCGGCCGGCACCAGCCCGCCGCGGGTGATCGCGATGACGGCGTGGAACGGGCCGACCTCGTTGAGCCGCCAGGTCAACGCCCGGCAGTCGCGGTGGAACTGGTCCCACGAAACGGGAAAGGCCTTGCCGGCCCGCTCCTGCGCGCTCAGCTCCGGTGCTTCACCAGCCATTGTTGTCTCCTGCCAATCTTCATCCGGCAGCCATTCTGCTACCGGGTGATGTTCAATCCCGCCAGCATTTCCTTCACCGCCGCCATCGCCGCTGCCAGCTTGTCCGCGTCGCGCGAGCGCACCACCAGATTGGTGTTCGGCTTCTGCTCTTCGTCCATGAACGGATAACTGCCGATGATGGTGTCGGGATGGGCGGCGGCGATCGCGCGCAGCGGGCTGCCGATGTCACCCTCCCGCGCATTGGCGCGGACCGATTCGGACAGCATGCGCACGCCAGATTTCAGCTTGGGCGAGACGATGTCCATCATCGCCTGCATGATCGAGGGCACGCCGGCCATCACGATGACGTTGCCGATCTTGAAGCCGGGGGCGAGGATGGTGGCGCTCTGGATCAGCTCGGCGCCGTCGGGGATCCGGGCCATGCGCAGGCGGGCCTCGTTGAGGTCCTGCTCGCTCCAGCGCTCGCGGAAGCGGGCAACGACCTCCGGATGGTGGTCGATGCCGACGCCGAACGCCTTGGCGACGCTGTCGGCAGTGATGTCGTCATGGGTTGGCCCGATGCCGCCGGTGGTGAAGACATAGGTGTAGCGTTTCCGCAGTGCATCCAACGCGGCGATGATATCGTCCTCGTCGTCGGAGACGACCCGGACTTCCTTCAGGTCGATGCCGATATTGGTCAGGTATTCGGCGATGAAGCCGATATTCTTGTCCTTGGTGCGGCCGGACAGGATTTCATCCCCGATGACCAGAATGCCCGCCGTGACGATGTCGCTCATACCTTAAGTCCCTCACCTGTCGGCCCGACTTTGCCGAGGTAACGCGTTGAAGTCACGCGGTTTTGCTGCCGAAATAAGCAGTCCTCAGCCATTTTTTGAGGCACCCTCCCGGCTGTCCCCGGCAAATGCCACAACTCCATGCTTATCGCGCTGGCCCAGCCCTTGCTACCTCCTCGGAGTCATGCACTCTTGCCGCATGGCCAGGACGTTGCGGTCTTCACCAAGGCCTGACGACCTGTCGAATGGCGCAACGCCTTGCGGAGACAAGTCGGGATCTATGGCAGTCGCGTTTGATGAAATGAACATTCCCGGCGGGGACCTTCGCCCCGCCTATCAGGAGCTGGCGCGCTGGCTCAAGGAGACGCCTCCCGAGGCGCTCGAATATCGCCGCCAGGAGGCCGAGCTCCTGTTCCGCCGCATCGGCATCACCTTTGCCGTCTATGGCGATTCCGAATCTACCGAGCGCCTGATCCCCTTCGACGTGATTCCGCGAATCATGTCCGGCAAGGAATGGGCGCTGCTGGAGAAGGGCCTGAAGCAGCGCGTGCGCGCGCTCAACATGTTCCTGCGCGACATCTATCATGGCCGCGACATCCTGCGCGCCGAGGTCGTGCCCGACGACCTGATCTTCCAGAACCCGGTGTTCCGCCCCGAGATGAACGGCCAGCAGGTGCCGCACGACGTCTACGTGCACATCGCCGGCATCGACATCGTCCGGGTCGATGCCGAGGACTTCATCGTGCTGGAGGACAATGCCCGTACCCCGTCGGGCGTGTCCTACATGCTGGAAAACCGCGAGATCATGATGCGGTTGTTTCCGGACCTGTTCGCCCGCCACAGAGTGGCGCCGGTCGAACGCTATCCGGACGAGCTGCTCTCCGCCCTGCGATCGGTGGCGCCGCAAGGCGCCTCCGGCGAGCCGACGGTCGCCCTGCTCACGCCCGGCGTCTACAACTCGGCCTACTACGAGCACTCCTTCCTTGCCGACAAGCTCGGCATCGAACTGGTCGAAGGCCGCGACCTCATCGTCAAGAACAACGAAGTGTTCATGCGGACGACCGAGGGGGTGAAGCGGATCGACGTGATCTATCGCCGCGTCGACGACGATTTCATCGATCCCCTCACCTTCCGCCCCGACTCCGTGCTCGGCGTGCCCGGGCTGATGTCGGCCTATGCGGCCGGCAACATCACGCTCGCCAACGCGGTCGGCACCGGCATCGCCGACGACAAGGCGATCTACTCCTACATGCCGGACATCGTGAAATTCTTTCTCGGCGAGGAGCCGATCCTGAAGAACGTGCCGACCTGGCGTTGCCGCGAGCCGAAAGACCTCGCCTATGTGCTCGACAATCTCGGCGAGCTCGTCGTCAAGGAGGTCCACGGCTCCGGCGGCTACGGCATGCTGATCGGCCCTGCCGCGACGAAAGCGACGATCGAGGCCTTCCGCGAAAAGCTCAAGCGCGAGCCGGAAGGTTTTATCGCGCAGCCGACGCTGGCGCTCTCGACCTGCCCGACCTGTACGGCAAGCGGCCTCGCGCCGCGCCACGTCGACCTGCGGCCCTTCGTGCTCACCGGCAGCAAGAGCACCACGATCGTGCCCGGCGGGCTGACACGGGTCGCGCTCAAGGAAGGCTCCCTGGTGGTGAATTCGAGCCAGGGCGGCGGCACCAAAGACACCTGGATCCTGGACGAGTAGTCAGATGCTGTCGCGTACCGCCGAAAACCTCTACTGGCTCGCCCGCTATGTCGAACGGGCCGAGTATCTCGCGCGCACCATCGATGCGACGCTGCGCGTCACTGCGCTTCCCGCCGCCTATATCGGCAAGACCAATGAATGGGACTCGGCGCTTCTCACCGCCGGCGTCGCCGCGAGCTTCTATCAGCAATATGAAGTCGCCAACGAGCACAACGTCGTCGACTACCTCTCGTTCTCGGCAAGCAATCCATCATCGATCAGGAACTGCATCGAGGCGGCGCGGCTGAACTCGCGCTCGGTGCGCACCGCGCTCACCAGCGAGATGTGGGACACCATCAACTCGGCCTGGATCGAACTCCAGGAGGTCTGGAGCAAGGGCACCTCCACGCGCGAGGATCTCGCAAAATTCCTGCGCTTCGTGCAGGAGACTTCGCTGCGCTTCGACGGCTCGGCCTACCGGACCATGCTGCGCAACGACGCCTACTGGTTCTCGCGGATGGGCGTGCATCTGGAGCGCGCCGACAACACCGCGCGCATCCTCGACGTGAAGTACCACGTGCTGCTGCCCGAGGAGGAGCATGTCGGCGGCCCGCTCGACTTCTATCAGTGGAGCTCGATCCTTCGCTCGGTCTCGGCGCTGACAGCCTATCACTGGGTCTATCGCGAGACGCTGAAGCCGTGGCTGATTGCGGACCTGCTCATCCTCAACGACACGCTGCCGCGCTCGCTGGCCAGCTGTTACGGCAATCTCGTGCGCAATCTCGACCAGATCGGCGTCGCCTATGGCCGCCAGGGCCCCGCCCAGCGCCATGCCCGCGGCATCCGCAACCGGCTGGAACACAGCAATATGAACGACATTTTCCAGCATGGCGTGCATGAATTCATTCAGGAATTCATCACGGACAATTCCAGGCTGGGCGAAATCATCACGAAGCAGTATTTGATCTGATGTCCCCCGGCTGACGAAAACGGGATATCGTCATGGCCGGGCTTGTCCCGGCCATCCACGTTCTTGCTTTTGCGGCGAGGAAGATCGTGGATGCCCGGGACAAGCCCGGGCATGACGAGCTTCTTCGCAACAGGCAGCGGGTCTAACCACTAACTTCACGGTCCACCATGCGCCTGCGAATCCAGCACACCACGACCTATCGCTATGAGCCGCCGGCCACCAGCGTGATCCAGATCCTGCGCATGACGCCCGGCAGCCATGACGGGCAATATGTGGCGGAGTGGCAGATCGACGTCTCGACCGACACCAAGCTCGACACCCATGAGGACGCCTTCGGCAACGTCACCCATGTGCTGTCCTGCGGACCCGTCGGCGACATCAAGATCACCGCCGAGGGCCTGATCGAGACCCACGACACCGGCGGCGTGCTGCGCGGCGCCGACGAGCGCTTTCCGGCCGGCATGTTCTTGCGGGCCACCGACCTCACCACCGTCAATCCGGCGATGACGGCGGTCGCGCGGCAGTTGCGCAGCGAGGCCGAGAGCGACACGCTCGGCTTCCTGCACACGCTGATGACGCAAATCAGCGATCACATGACCTTCGACGAGGATCCGACCAACAGCGGCACCTCGGCGGCGGAAGCGTTCACGCTCAAGCGCGGCGTCTGCCAGGACTACGCGCATATCTTCATCGCCTGCGCCCGCAGTGGCGGCGTGCCGGCGCGCTTCGTCTCCGGCCATTTCCTGCGCTCGGACGGCACGGTGCACCAGGATGCCGGCCATGCCTGGGCGGAAGCTTACGTCGACGGTCTCGGCTGGGTCGGCTTCGATCCCGCCAACTGCATCTGCACCACCGACGCCCATGTCCGCGTTGCGATCGGGCTCGACTATCTCGGCGCAGCCCCCGTGCGCGGCACCCGCTATGGCGGCGGCGCGGAGACGCTGACGGTGGCCGTGAAGGTCGAGCAGGCCGGCCGCGGCGGGCAATCGCAGTCGCAGTCACAGCGGCAGAGCTAGGCGCGGCGGTATCTCGTCACGAGGCATCCGCGGCGCAATCACGTCGCGGCGTTACAACTGTAATCGACGACCGCCGCGCTGAAACCGTCCCGTAGCGCCATCTCTTCAACCTCCGCTGTGATCCGTTTCCGCAACAGAGGTTGAGACAGATGCGGCTTCAAGAAAAGAACAAGAAGCATTCCGTGCCCCTGCGCGATCCCCACCAGGACATGCTTGCGGGGATCCGGGAGTTGGCTCCCGAGATCAAGGCACGCGCCGCCGAGATCGAAGCCGCACGCCGCGTCCCGCCCGACCTCGTGGAACGGCTGCGGTCGATCGGGCTCTTCCGGATGTTCGTTCCGCGCAGCCAAGGCGGGCTGGAGCTGGATTTTCCGGCCGGACTGGAGGTCATCAAGGCACTGACCCAGCTCGACGGCTCGATCGGCTGGATCTCGATTGTCGGCGGAGTCGGCAGCCTTTTCGCCGCCGCAGCACACCCTGAACTGTACCAGCAAATTTATAAGGACGGTCCGGACGTGGCGATCTGCGGCTCATCCCAACCGGGTGGAACGGCAGAGCGCGTGGCCGACGGCTATCGCGTCAAGGGCCGCTGGCCGTTCGCCAGCAGTTGCACCCACGCCGACTGGATCGGCGGGTTCTGCATCGTCACCGAAAATGGCAAGCCGGTCCCCGGCCCGCAAGGCAAGCCGCAGGTTCGCGTCGCTGTGCTGCCGGCGCGTGACTGGGAGATCGAGGACACCTGGCACGCGGCAGGGCTGAAGGGCACCGGCAGCCATCACATCACGCTACGGGAGACGCTGGTTCCCGAGACCCATGTCTTCGATGTCGAAGCTCCCTCTCGCATGTCGGGTCCACTCTATCAGGCGTTGCGGCAATGGTTGCCATTGGTGCACGGCGCATTCTCGGTGGGTCTCGCCGAAGGCGCTGTCGACGACTTGCTTGCGCTGGCCCATACCGGCAGGCAGCAATTGTATGCGGCCGTCCCGATGCGGGAGTCCGAGACCTTCCAGTACGAGCTCGGCCGGATTTCCGCCAACCTCCGGGCTGCGCAGGCCTTGCTCGAGGTGCAGATCGCCAGCCACTGGCGCCGCGCGATGGCCGGCACGCTGAGAGACGAAGACCTCATGATCGAGGGCGCTCGATCCGCGGTCTGGCTCGCCACGACCTGCGTCGGCATCGCGGATGCCTGTTTTGCACTGGCCGGAAGCAGCGCGGTCCACGACAGCTCGCCGCTGCAGCGGCGCCTGCGCGACCTTCACGTCGGAGCACAGCACGCCCATGCGCAGCAGCGGCAATATGTCGACGTCGGCAAGCTGGCCTTGCGCCGCTCGGCCGGGCATGCCGGCTGAACGCTCGAGCCGTGCTACACTCGCGGGATCAGACCTGCCCCCGCGAGGTACCCCATGGCGACCGTAAAGCTGCTTTCGGACGATGAACTCTCCGCCGAGGCGCGCGCCGTTTTCGACGATATCCGCAAGGTGCGGAAGTCGGACTTCGTCAACAATTTCTGGCGCGCGCTGGCGCATGATCCGAAGACGCTGCGGCGGACCTGGGAGAGCATCAAGGAGGTGATGGCACCCGGCGCGCTCGATCCCAAGATCAAGGAAATGCTCTATGTCGCGGTTTCGATCGCGCACAGCTGCAGCTACTGCATCCATTCGCACACCGCGGGCGCACGGGCCAAGGGCATGACCGAGGCCGAATATGGCGAGATGCTCGCCATCGTCGGCATGGCCGCGGAGACCAACCGGCTGGTCACGGCGCTCGGCGTCCCCGTCGACGAGGCGTTTCTCGTCGATGCCGCGGACTGAGCGGCAGGGACAGCCGTTTCGCCGGCGAATGACGACCTCCCCCCGGGGAATCGGGGGTTTCATGCCTCCCCGAAATTGGCTAGTAATTCCGCGCAAACGCGTTCGGGGACTGGAAATGACCTATTGTTGCGGAATCCTGGTTCGGGACGGTCTGGTGATGATCGCCGACACCCGCACCAATGCCGGGCTCGACAATGTCTCGACTTTCCGCAAGCTCCACATCTTCTCGAAACCCGGCGACCGCATCATGGCGATCGCCAGCGCGGGCAACCTCGCCATCAGCCAGTCGGTGCTGTCGACGCTGACCGAAGGCCTGGAAGACCCCACCACGGGCGAGGTCGAGACGCTGATGAACGCGCCGACCATGTTCCAGGCCGCCCAGCGCATCGGCCGGGCGATCCGGGCGGTGCACGCGACCGAAGGACCCGCGCTGCGATCCGAAGACGTCTCCTTCGACGTCTCCTTTCTGTTCGGCGGCCAGATCAAGGGCGCGCGCATGCGCCTGTTCATGGTCTACACCGCCGGCAATTTCATCGAGTGCACCACGGATACGCCCTACCTGCAGATCGGCGAGCACAAATACGGCAAGCCGGTGCTTGACCGCGCCATGCATTACGACGTCGAGCTCTACGAGGCGCTGAAGACCGGCCTGATCTCGATGGACTCGACCATGCGCTCCAATCTCGGCGTCGGCCTGCCGATCGACGTGCTGGTGGTGCGCGCAGACGCCTGCGATGCCGATCTTAACCACCGCATCGAGGCGGGCGAGCCCTATTTCCACGACCTCCGTTCGCGCTGGTCGGCAGCGCTACGCGCGGCGCATCAGAACATTCCGCGGCCGCCGTACAAGAACGAAAAAGAACCAAAAACCTGACAGCCAACTTGAAGAGAGAAAAGGCAGGAAACGATGAGTGAAGCAAACAAGATCGCAGTGGTGACGGGCGCGGGCACCGGTGTCGGGCGCGCGGCGTCGCTGGCGTTGATGAACATCGGCTTCACCGTGGTGCTGGTCGGGCGCCGGCTCGACATGCTCGAGGAGACCGCGAAGCTCGGCCCCGCGGGCAAGAGCCTGTGCGTCACCGCCGACATGACCAAGCCGGACTCCATTGCCGCGCTGTTCGACAAGGTGAAGGCGACCTACGGCCGGCTCGACGTGCTGTTCAACAATGCCGGCATGGGCGCGCCGGCGGTGAACTTCGAGGATCTCAGCCTCGAGCAGTGGCAGGCGGTGGTGAACACCAATCTCACCGGCCCGTTCCTGTGCACCCAGCACGCCTTCCGCATCATGAAGGACCAGAGCCCACGCGGCGGCCGCATCATCAACAACGGCTCGATCTCGGCGCACGCGCCGCGTCCGTTCTCCGCGGCCTACACCTCGACCAAGCACGCCATCACGGGCCTCACCAAGGCCTCCAACCTCGACGGCCGCATGTACGACATCGCGGTCGGCCAGGTCGACATCGGCAATGCCGCGACGCCCATGACCGATCGCATGGTCAACGGCCCCGGCGTGCTGCAGCCCGACGGCACCACCAAGCACGAGCCGCGCATGGACGCCAAGGCGGTCGGCGACGCCGTCGCCTACATGGCCGGCCTGCCGCTCGATGCCAACGTGCTGACCATGACGGTGATGGCGACCAAGATGCCGTTCGTCGGACGGGGCTGATCGGTATCTCGTGCCCCGGACGCAGCGCGGCATGAAATGACGCGCTGCTGAGCCGGGGCCCATCTCTCTCCGATGTCACTCGCGGCGACGTGGGTCCCGGCTCTGCGGCGCACCGCTTGCGCGCCGCGCCGCGTCCGGGACACGAGACTGTGCCCTACTCCAAACTCTCCACCTGCCGCAGGCTCGGAAACAGCTTCATCCACAGCAGCGCGACCGCGACGGTGCAGACGCCGCCGAGCACGGCCGCAGGCATCGCGCCGAGCAGCGCGGCCGCGACGCCGCTCTCGAACTGGCCGAGCTGGTTGGAGGCGTTGATGAAGAGGAAGTTCACCGCGCCGACCCGGCCGCGCATCTCGTCGGGGGTTGAGAGCTGCACCAGCGAGAAGCGGATCACGACGCTGATCGTGTCGGCTGCGCCGAGAACCGCGAGCGACAACACCGACAGCCACATCCAGGACGACAGCGCGAACACGACCGTGGCGACGCCGAACACGATCACGGCCTGGAACATGCGCAGGCCTACATGCCGCGAGATGGCGTGACGCGCCAGCACCATGGTCATCAACAGCGCACCGACCGCGGGCGCGGCGCGCAAGATCCCGAGCCCCATCGGGCCGGTCTGGAGGATGTCGCGGGCATAGATCGGCAACAGCGCGGTGACGCCGCCGAACAGCACCGCGAACAGATCGAGCGAGATGGTACCGAGGATCGCCGGGTTGCTGCGGATGAAGCGGACGCCGGCGAAGATGTTGTCGGCGTCCGTCCCCTCCTTGGAGACCGCCTGCGGGCGCGGCCGGATGAAGCCGGTCAGGATCATCCCCAATATCCAGAACAGCAGCATCACGGCATAGGCGAGGTGCGGCGCGATCGCGTAGGCAAGGCCGCCGAGCGCCGGACCCGTGATGGTCGCGACCTGCCCCGCGCCGCTCGCGACTGCGGTTGCGCGCTGGAGCGATCCCTGCGGCGCGATCAGTGGCAAAAGCGCCGCGGTGGTCGGGCTCTCGAAGGCGCCGGCAATGCCGAGCACGAAGGTCGCGATGAAGATCTGTACCTCGCTGACCAGGCCGAGATAGGTGATGATTGCGAGATAGAGCGCGGTCGCGGCTTCCACGAGCTGGCAGAGCTGGACCACGCGCTTGCGCTCGAAACGGTCGGCGGCGTGGCCGGCGACGAACACCAGAAGCGCGGTGGGCAGGAACTGCACGAGGCCGACCATGCCGAGGTCGAAGGCCGAGCCGGTGAGATCATAGATCTGCCAGCCGATCGCGACCGCCGCGATCTGGCTGGAAAAGCGCGACAGGCTGCGCGAGAGCAGGAAGAACAGGAAGGCGCGGTGGGCAAGGAGCGCGCGGGCACTGACCGGCGGACTGGCTGATATTGGCTGCTCTGGCATCGCCTCTTGGGTCACCCTGGACCGTCCGCCCCCTGATGTCGACGTGCCCTCGCGTGACTGAGGCGCACCTGCTTGTCAACAGCGGGAGGCTCAGGTCATCTCCCGGCATTGCGTTTGCAACGCGGGCGCGGCCATAATCATTGGGGGTTTTGGGGACATCATGCTGCGCTTGCAATCGGCACTCGGCATTTTCGCATTGCTGTTGATCGCTTTCGCGTTGGCCGAGAATCGCCGCGCCGTATCGCTGCGGCAGGCGGCGATTGGCCTCGTCGCGACCTTCGTCACCGCGGCCGTCCTCCTGAAAGTGCCCGTCGTCGCACGGGCTTTTGGGGCGATCAACGACGCGGTCGGCGCGATCTCCGCCGCCTCGCGCGCCGGCTCCTCCTTCGTGTTCGGCTATGTCGGCGGCGGTCCCCTGCCCTTCGATCTGAAGGTGCCGGGCGCCGATTTCATCCTGGCGTTCCAGGCGCTGCCGATCGTGCTGGTCATGAGCGTGCTCACGACGCTCTTGTTCTACTGGCGCGTGCTGCCGCCGGTCGTGCGCGGCATGGCCTGGCTGCTGGAGCGGACGCTGGGCGTCGGCGGCGCGGTCGGGCTCTCGACCGCGGCCAACATCTTCCTCGGCATGGTCGAGGCGCCGCTTTTCGTGCGGCCGTATCTGGTGCAGATGACGCGCAGCGAATTGTTCCTGGTGATGACCGGCGGCATGGCCGGCATCGCCGGCACGGTGCTGGTGCTCTACGCGACGCTGCTGGCGCCGCTCATTCCCGATGCCGCCGCCCATTTCGTCATCGCCTCCGTGCTGGGTGCGCCGGCCGCGATCCTCGTCAGCCTGATCATGGTGCCGGAGACGTCAGACAAGCGCACCGGCGGCGCGCTGGAGGATCCTGAGATGGATGTCTCCGGCCCGATGGACGCGATCGTGAAGGGGACGAGCGCGGGGATCGAACTGCTGATCAACATCGTCGCCATGCTGCTGGTGCTGGTGGCGCTGGTCTACCTCGTCAATGCCGTCCTCGGCCTGCTGCCCAATATCGGCGGCGCCGCGATCTCGCTGCAACGGCTGCTCGGCCTCGTGATGGCGCCAGTGTGCTGGCTGATGGGATTGCCCTGGGACCAGGCGGTGACCGCCGGCAGCCTGATGGGCACCAAGACCGTGCTCAACGAGCTGATCGCCTATGTCGACTTCTCGAAGCTGCCGCCCGATACGCTCGATCCGCGCTCGCGCCTGATCATGCTCTACGCAATGTGCGGCTTCGCCAATTTCGCCAGCCTCGGCATCATGATCGGCGGCTTAGGGGTGATGGCGCCGGAGCGGCGCGAGGAGATCAACGCGCTCGGGCTGAAATCGATCGTGTCGGGGACGCTGACGACGTGTTTGATGGGCGCGGTGGTGGGGGTGTTGAGCTGAGTGGCCGTAGCCCGGATGGAGCGCAGCGCAATCCGGGTTAGCCTTCTCCGCGGAGAGACTTTCCCGGATTTCGCTGCGCTCCATCCGGGCTACGAGCTGTCGTTGCGAGCGCAGCGAAGCAATCCAGAATCTTTCCGCAGTGACAGTCTGGATTGCTTCGCTGCGCTCGCAATGACGAGGAGACAGGCTACGCCTTCAACTCCACCGTCCTGAACTCCGCCGGCAGGATCACCTCCAGCAGCTCCACGTCATCCGAATAATCCAGGATCATGTGCTTGATCTTCGGCGGCTGGGTCCAGGCGCTGCCTTCCTTCATCAAGGTCTCGCCCTGCCCGTCCATGTAGGTCTTCACCCAGCCCTTGAGCACGTAGACCATCTGGAATTCGACGTCGTGGAAGTGCAGCTTCGACACCTCGTTCGGATCGCAGGGGCCTTGCAGGCGGATCACGTGGGCTTGCGCGAGGCCGTGGCTGGCTTCGGCGATGCCGAGGTCGCGATACTTTGCGTAGGCGCGCAGGCCGTCGGCCTTGAAGTCTTCCTCGCGGTGATGACTGATGGCGATGCGCTGCTTGGGACGCGCGGGTTTCTTCGGAGCGGCCTTTGCCGGTGTCGTGCGCGCCTTCGCCTTCACCACCTTGCGCGCCGAGGATCGTGCCGCGGCCTTGGCTCCGCTCCGCTTCTTCACCGCGGCCTGGGCTGCGCTGCGCGATTTTGTTTTCTTGGCCATGGGCCGCCTCCCTGTTGTTATGGGCGGAGGCTAGCACAAAACGAGATATTGTAGGGTGGGCAAAGCGAAAGCGTGCCCACCATTGCCAGATGCAATCGCGGCGAGATGGTGGGCACGGCGCGCGAGCGCGCCTTTGCCCACCCTACGATGCCAGCGCGCTGCTCAATGCAGCCGGAACACGCCATCCACGGCGCGCAGCTCGGCCGGCTTGATCAGCTTGGAATGCGCGACGGTCACCGAATGGAGCGGACCGTCGAGCTTCTCCTGCCAGAACGCCAGGAAATCCTTCAGCGCCGGAAATTTCGGAAACATGTCGTAGTTCTGCCAGACGTATGTCTGGAGAAGCGAGGGATGATCGGGCATCCGATAGAGAATTTGCGCCGTCGTCAGCCCGTAACCCAAAAGCTGTTTCCGGAAATCTTCGGAAACGCCCCCACTCCGCAAGCCCATGCCAACCTCCTTTGCAGGAGCGCATTCAAGGGGCGGCTTGGTCGGTGTGCGCCTTACGAGCCACCCGGTACTGATGCGCTCACATGAGAGAAATGTGACGCAAACTGACAATCCACCTCAAGCCCAAAAGTTTAACAAGCTGTTGAAATTCAATGCTTTAGCAGCAGAGACGGCTCCGTGCTAATACGGTCAGCGGGCGGGTTAACGATGGTAAAGAGATTCTGGCACCCGGGCCTTCAGAGTGCCGAATTTTCTGCTAGAAGCCCTTGCCCCCGCAAAATTCCTGTCCTATTTCAGCCTCGCCTGTGCTAGCACTCGCGGGCACAGACTGCTAACGCAAAAAATTCCCATACCGTGCAACTACTTAGGAGGACTGCATGAAATTCCGTCCGCTTCACGACCGCGTCGTGGTCAAGCGTATCGACGCAGAAGAGAAGACCGCCGGCGGCATCATCATTCCCGACACTGCCAAGGAAAAGCCCTCCCAGGGTGAAGTCGTCGCCGTTGGCCCGGGTGGCCGCGACGAAGCCGGCAAGCTGATCCCGATCGACCTGAAGGTCGGCGACCGCGTGCTGTTCGGCAAGTGGTCCGGCACTGAAGTCAAGATCGACAACGTCGATCTGCTGATCATGAAGGAAAGCGACATCATGGGCGTCCTCGACGTCCCCGCTTCCAAGAAGAAGGCGGCCTAAGAGCCCCTCTCTCCCTCCAGTCAAAATCACCTAAGGAAAAATCCAGATGGCAGCCAAAGAAGTCAAATTCTCGGTTGATGCGCGCGACAAGATGCTGCGCGGCGTCGACATTCTCGCCAACGCGGTGAAGGTCACGCTCGGTCCGAAGGGCCGCAACGTCGTGCTCGACAAGTCGTTCGGCGCTCCCCGCATCACCAAGGACGGCGTCACCGTCGCCAAGGAGATCGAGCTCGAGGACAAGTTCGAGAACATGGGCGCGCAGATGGTGCGCGAAGTCGCTTCGAAGTCCGCTGACGCGGCCGGCGACGGCACCACCACCGCCACCGTGCTGGCCCAGGCGATCGTGCGCGAAGGCGCCAAGTCGGTTGCCGCCGGCATGAACCCGATGGACCTCAAGCGCGGTATCGACCTCGCGGTCGAAGCCGTCGTTGCGGACCTCGTCAAGAACTCCAAGAAGGTCACCTCGAACGACGAGATCGCCCAGGTCGGCACCATCTCGGCCAACGGCGACGCGGAGATCGGCAAGTTCCTCGCCGACGCCATGAAGAAGGTCGGCAACGAGGGTGTCATCACCGTCGAGGAAGCCAAGTCGCTCGAGACCGAGCTCGACGTCGTCGAGGGCATGCAGTTCGACCGCGGCTACATCTCGCCCTACTTCGTCACCAACGCCGACAAGATGCGCGTTGAGATGGACGACGCCTACATCCTCATCAACGAGAAGAAG
>NZ_JASAUS010000097.1:0-35334 GCF_029953005.1 Bradyrhizobium sp. Mp27
TGAAGCTCTTGCCCGGGAAACAAACTCAAACTAACAGTCCCTTGTCCTGCCTCGCGGGTGGAGGAATTTGACTGACCACACCCGGAGGAATTTGAAGTGACCCGCGGGGATTTGGCGCGCATCCGTGCCGCGCGGCCCGATGTCGTGCTGATCTCGCGATCGGCACCGACAGCGTCACCTTCAATCGTGCTTTCGGCGAATGCGGCCTCGGCGCCACGACGCTGCGGCTGGCGGGGGCCATGGACGAGACCGTGCTGCTCGGCATCGGCGCCGACAACAGCGAGAACATGTTCTGCGCATCCGGCTATTTCTCCGGTATCGGCTCGCGGGCCAATGACGACTTCCAGATCCGCTATCGTGCCATGTTCGGACCGAACGCCCCGCCGATCGGCTCGCTCGGCCAGTCCAGTTATGAAGGCCTGCGTTTCCTCGAAGCCGTGGCAAAAAAGGCAGGTTCGCTGTCGATGGCGCCCATGCTCGCGGCGGGCCGCAACATCGTTTACGGCGGCGCGCGCGGCCCGGTCGTCGTTCGCAACGGCCACGCCCGCATGCAGATGTATCTCGCCGAGGCCGACGGTCTCGACTTCAAGCTGATCAAGCCGGTCTGAGCCTGCTGCGGCAATCCGGACAGCCCCAGTTTAAAATAATACTTGAAAAGGAAAATATTTCCGCTTTGAATGTTTCAGCAGGGCCGCTGCGCGTGTCGCGCCAATCGCGGCCGCACGCAGGGACCGTACCAAGAAACTTCAGGAGAGCGCCGTGACAGTTGTCCTTCCCACGCCTGCCCAACTTCTCGACGTCGCCAAGCAGTGCGGCCTTTCGCTGACCGATGCCGATGTCGCCTCGTTCCGCGGCCTGATGCAGGGCTCGATCGAGGCCTACAATCTCGTCGGCGCGATGCCGGACGAAGTGCCGGAGGTCAAATATCCCCGCACGCCGGGCTACCGGCCCTCGCCCGAGGAGAACCCGCGCAACGCCTGGTACCGCAAGTCGACCGTAAAAGGCGCGGCGAGCGGCAAGCTCAAGGGCAAGACCGTCGCGCTGAAGGACAACATCATGCTGGCCGGCGTGCCCATGATGAACGGCTCAGCGACGCTCGAAGGCTATGTCCCCGATTTCGACGCCACCATCGTCACGCGCATGCTCGATGCCGGCGCCGAGATCGCCGGCAAGGTGCATTGCGAATCCTTCTGCATGTCCGGCGGCAGCCACACCGGCGCGGTCGGTGCCGTGCATAATCCGCACAAGATGGGCTATTCGGCCGGCGGCTCGTCCTCGGGCAGTGGCGTCGTGGTCGCGCTCGGCGAGGTCGACATGGCGATCGGCGGCGATCAGGGCGGCTCGATCCGCATGCCGTCTTCGTTCTGCGGCACCTACGGCATGAAGCCGACTTGGGGCCTCGTCCCCTACACGGGCATCATGCCGATCGAGATCTTCGTCGATCACACCGGTCCGATGACCGCGACCGTCGCCGACAATGCGCTGCTGCTCGAAGTGCTCGCCGGCGACGACGGCTACGATCCCCGCATCAAGGCGCCGAAGGTCGAGGAGTACACCAAGGCGCTCGGCCAGGGCGTCAAGGGCATGAAGATCGGCATCCTCAAGGAAGGTTTTGAGCAGCCGACCGCGGAAGCCGCCGTCAATGAAAGCGTCCGCGAGGCCGCAAAGCGATTCAAGGATCTGGGCGCGACGGTCGAGACTGTGTCGATCCCCATGCACATGGTCGGTCCGGCGATCTGGACGCCGATCGGCACCGAGGGCATGACCCAGACCATGATGTATGGCGATGGCTATGGTCTGAGCCGCTCCGATCTCTACTCGACCTCGCTGATGGACTTCCATCGTGGCTGGCGCCGGCAGGCGGATTCGCTGTCGGAGACGACAAAACTGTTCCTGATGCTCGGGACCTACATCAACAACAGCTTCGGTCCCCGCTATTACGGCAAGGCCCTCAACATCTCGCGTCGCCTGACCGCGGCCTATGACAAGGCGTTCGGCGAATACGACCTGCTGCTGCTGCCGACCACGCCAATGAAGGCGACGAAGCTGCCGGAGCCCACCGCCAGCCGCGAAGACTACGTCGCCCGCGCGCTCGAGATGATCTCCAACACCGCGCCGTTCGACATCACCCATCATCCCGCGATGTCGCTGCCCTGCGGGATGGTCGACGGCCTGCCCGTCGGCCTGATGCTGGTCGGCCGCATGTTCGAGGAATCCACCATCTACCGCGCCGCCCATGCCTTCGAGCAGATCGGCGACTGGAAGAAGATGTGAGCGAGGGATTGATGCAGACGGACGGAGCAGAGCGTTTTCGAGCGAAGTGGGTGCCGGTTCGCGTCAAGAAAACGCGTCAAAACAAGAATCCAGCGCATGGCTAACGCGTTCGTCGCGGCGTTCGAGATCCTGAGCTTCGGCGCGATCATCGTCCTGATCGTGCTGGGGCTCGGGATCATCGCCAGCATGATGGGCATCTTCAACTTCGCCCAAGGAGAGTTCGTCCTGCTCGGGGCCTACATCACCTATCTCGCCTACGCCAAGGGCCTGCCGATCTGGGCCGGCATGGTCGCGGCGCCCTTTGTGGTTGGTGCGCTCGGCTTCGTGCTGGAGGCGCTGATCATCCGCCGCTTCTACGCCGCGCCGATCGTGGCAATGCTCGGCACCTATGCGCTCGGCCTGATCATCCGCGAATCCGTGCGCGGCCTGATCGGTGGCTTCTATCTGACCGTGCCCGAGCCGATCGGCGGCTCGATCGATATCGGCGCCATGCATATCTCGGCCTGGCGCTTCACCATCATCATCATCACGCTTCTGGTGATGGCGGGCTGTTACCTCCTGCTGTCGCGCACGAGTTTTGGCCTGCGCATGCGCGCCACGCTGGAAAATCCCTCCCTGGCGCGGGCCTCAGGGATTTCCACGCCCCTGATGTACGGCGCGACGTTTGCGTTCGGCTCCGCGCTCGCCGGCCTTGCCGGTGCGCTGATCGTACCGGTGTTCAGCCTGTACGCCGATCTCGGCCTGCGCTTCTTGATCCAGGGTTTTGTCGCGGTGATGGTCGGCGGCGTCGGCTCCTTCATCGGACCGGTGGCGGGCGCCGGCGTCATCGGCACCCTCAGCGCCGCGCTGCCATGGGTGATGGCGCCCGTCGTCGCCGACGTCCTCGTCTTCGTGCTCGCCATTGTCTTCATCAAATTTCGGCCACAGGGCCTAATCGCTGGAAAAGGGGTTTAGTCATGTTCGATCGTACTCAGCTTTCGCGTCGCCGCTTCCTCTCCAATCTTGCCTTTACCACCGGCGCAGTTGCGACCGGCGTCGGAAGCTGGGTGATCCCGGCGCCGTGGGCGAACGCGGCGGAAGGCCCGATCAAGGTCGGCATCGCGACCGATCTCACCGGCCCGATCGCCTATGCCGGCAATGCCGACGCCAATGTCGCCAAGATGGTGATCAAGGAGATCAACACGGCCGGTGGTCTGCTCGGCCGTCCGCTAGAGCTGTATATCGAAGACACTGCCTCGAACGAATCCGTCGCCGTCGGCAACGTCCGAAAACTGATCCAGCGCGACAAGGTCGACATGGTGCTGGGTGGCATCACCTCGTCGATGCGCAACGCGATCAAGGACCCGATCGTGGCGCGCGGCAAGACGCTCTACATCTATCCGCAGCTCTACGAAGGCAAGGAGTGCACGCCCTACCTGTTCTGCACCGGGCCGACGCCGGCGCAGCAGTGTGACGAGTTCATCCCCTGGCTGATCAAGAACGGCGGCAAGAAGTTCGCGCTGCCAAGCGCCAACTATGTCTGGCCGCACACGCTCAACGTCTACGCCCGCAAGGTGATCGAGCAGAACGGCGGCGAGGTCGTGTTCGAGGAATATTACCCGCTCGACCAGGTCGATTTCTCCGCGACCGTCAACCGGATCGTCTCCAACAAGGTCGACGTGGTCTTCAACACCGTCATTCCGCCGGGCGTCGGCCCGTTCTTCAAGCAGCTCTATGAAGCGGGCTTCCTCAAGAACGGCGGGCGCCTGGCCTGCGTCTACTATGACGAGAACACGCTCAACATCAACCAGGCCGCCGAGATCGAGGGGCTCGCAAGCTGTCTCGACTATTTCAAGGTGCTGACCAAGGAGAACCCGTTCGACGCAAAAATCCAGGCGGCTTATGAGAAGGACTTTCCGGGCAACTTCCTGTTCGCGGCCGGCAGTGCCGCGACCGGCACCTATCGCGGCCTCAAGCTGTGGGAAGCCGCCGTGAAGGAGGCCGGCAAGGTCGATCGCGACTCGGTTGCCGCCGCGCTCGATCACGCCAAGATCGCCGAAGGCCCGGGCGGACCGGCCGAGATGGTGCCGGGCAAGCGGCACTGCAAGATGAAGATGTACACCGCGGTCGCCAAGGGTGGGAACTACGAGATCGTCGGACGCAGCGACGGGCTCGTCGATCCCAAGGAATGCTGAGGCGGAATGCCTAAGTCGATGAGTGTGGTAAGAGAAGCCATCGCCGGCGACGAAGCGGACGATGGGATGGCTGAACGCGTGGCAGCGGGACGGGCCAAGAAACAGGCCAAGGCAGGACGAAAGGTCCTGCCGATCGTGGAGGGCGTCGTGCTCGTCGCGGCGCTGCTCGCGCCGCTGGTGCTGCAGGACTACCTCACGGTGTTCGCGACCCGCGTCATCATCCTCGCGCTGTTCGCGCTGTCGTTCGATCTGGTCTGGGGCTATGCCGGCATCATGAGCTTCGGCCAGGCCCTGTTCTTCGGCTCGGCCGGCTATGGCGTCGCGCTGCTCGCGCGCGACCTCGACATCACCAACATCCTCCTCGTGCTGCCGGCGGGAACGCTGATCGGCCTCACCTTCGCGCTGCTGCTCGGCGGCTTCCTGCTGCTCGGACGGCATCCCTCCAGCGTCATCTTCGTGTCGCTGGGCACGCTGACCGGCTCCTACGCCGCCGATCGCCTCGCGCGCGGCTGGTACTATCTCGGCGGCCAGAACGGCATCCCCTCGATCGCGCCGATGTCGCTCGGCGGCTACGAGTTTACTGAAGGCCCGTCTTTCTACTATCTCGTGCTCGGCATCCTCGTCGTCGTCTATCTGCTCTGCCGCTTCCTGGTGCGCTCGCAATTCGGGCTGGCGCTCGCAGGCCTGCGCGAGAACGAGCAGCGCATCGCTTTCTTCGGTTACAAGGCGCAGCATCTCAAGGCGATCATCTTCGCGATCGGCGGCGCCATCGCAGGTCTTGCCGGCAGCCTTTATGCCTTCCACGAAGGTTTCGTCTGGCCCAACATGGTCGGCGTCGTGGTCTCGACGCAGGTGGTGCTCTATGTGCTGTTCGGCGGCTCCGGCACGTTGATCGGCGCCGTCATCGGCACCGTGATCGTCGAGGGCGTCAGCTTCTGGCTCTCCGACAATTATCGCGAAATCTGGCCGATCATCCTCGGTCTGCTGCTGCTGCTCGTGATCCTGTTCCGGCCGCTTGGCCTGATCAGTTTTGTGCTCGGCGAACGCGAACGGGTCGGCAGCTTTGGTGCCAAGCCCAAGGAGACTGAGAAGGAGACTGAGAAGCAGACTGAGAAGCAGACTGAGAAGGAGAAGCGCAATGCCGCTCCTTGAAGCTGCCGGCATCAAAAAGATTTTTGGCAAGCTCACTGCGCTCGACGGCGCCGCGCTCACCGTCGGCGAGAACGAGTTTCACGGCCTGATCGGACCGAACGGCTCCGGCAAGAGCACGCTGATGAAGTGCATTGCGGGGGCCGAAGTGCCGACGCAAGGCAAAGTAAGTTTCATCAACACCGACATCACCGCGTTCACGCCGACCGAACGGGCCCGGGCCGGCATGAGCCTGAAATTCCAGATCACCAGCGTGCTGCCGACGCTGACGCTCTACGACAACATCTTGCTCGCGCTGCAGGCGCAGTCTTCGCTGTTCGATCTCGTATTCTCGCGCACGCGGGGCGCGCTGCACGACCAGGTCATGACCATGCTGACGCAGTTCCGCCTCGCCGATCGTGCCTTCGACGCGGCGGCGGCGCTGTCGCACGGCCAGCAGCAATGGCTGGAGATCGCGATGGCGCTCGCGGGCAAGCCGAAGCTGCTGCTGCTGGACGAGCCGACCGGCGGCATGAGCCTGGAGGAGCGCCGCGTCACCGGTGAACTGCTTCAGCCGATCAAGAAACATTGCTCGCTCGTCATCGTCGAGCACGACCTCGATTTCATCCGCGACATCTGCGATCGATTGACCGTGCTCGACCAGGGCAAGGTGCTGGCATCAGGCACCGTGTCGGAGATCCAGGCCAATAAATCCGTTCAGGAGATCTATCTGCGCCGTGCCTGAATTTTTGGACATCAAGCATCTCGACGCGGGCTATGGCCGCAGCCAGGTCCTGTTCGACGTCACCCTCGGCATTCCCTGGCGCGGCGGCGTCGCCGTGCTCGGCCGTAACGGCGCCGGCAAGACCACGCTGATGAAGACCATCGTCGGCGAGCTACCGGCATGGAAGGGCGAGGTCGCGTTCGATGGACGCGACATCAGCCGCCGCGCGACCCAGGAGCGCGTGCGCGCCGGCATCGGCTACGTCCCGCAGGAGCATTCGGTGTTCGCGCGCTTGTCGGTGCGCGACAATCTCGCGGTCGGCTCGCTCGCCAGCAAGAAGGCCGACGCGGTCGACCATGTGCTGACCATCTTCCCGAAACTCGGCCAGCGCCTCGACCAGCCCGCCGGCACCCTCTCCGGCGGCGAGCGCAAGATGCTCGCCATCGGCCGCGCGATGCTGGGCGATCCGAAGCTGTTGTTGCTGGACGAGCCGACCGAAGGCGTCTGGATCGGCGTGATCGAGGAGATCACCGAGCGTCTGATCGAGCTCGCGAAGAGCATCGCCGTCATCATCGTCGAGCAGCACCTCGACCTCGCGCTGCGCGTCGCCGATTACGCCTATGTGCTGGACCGCGGCAGGGTCGCGCTGCAGGGGCAGGCGAATGATGTGCGCGGCAATCCGGAGCTGATGCGGTATTTGGCGCCGTAGGTCGCGCTGCCCGTCTTTGAGTGAGGCGCAGCGCTCTCACCGTACCTCATCGAGGGGAATGACGGCGTCAGGCTGAGGCGGATCGAAGAGATTAAGCGGAGCGCCGCCCCTTACTTCACCGCCCCGAAGCGGCTGTCGAACGAGTTCGACGACACCACCGGCGCGGCGCCCATGATCTGCGTCGCTTCACTCGCGCCATCCGACACCGACGGCTTCAGCGCCGGACGCGTTGCGGCGAGGCGCGTGTCCGGCTTCACCGGTTCGGCGGGCTTGGCGGCGGCGACGGCTGGCTTCGGTGCGTCCTTGGACGTGTCGCGGCTGGGCACGAACCTCGTCACCGCGGCCTTCAGCCTCGACGTCGCGGTGGGCGGCGTTGCTGGAGCAGCGGTCGGGGCCACGGACGCGGTCGCTTGCGGCGGCGGCGTGGTCGCCGTCGTGTCGGCGGTGCCGAGGCCCATCTTGCGGCCGAGGTTGGAGAAGAAGCCGCCTGACGATTTCTCTTGGGATTTCTCGCTGGCCGGCGCGGCTGCGGCGACGCGGGTGGTGGCGGCGGGCGCGCTGACGGCGACGACCGGCTCCTGGTTCGCGGGAGCGGCGGCGACCGCATCGAGATTGGGCCTAGGCGGATTGACGTGTCCGGGGATCGTGCCCGGCGCCTTCGCCATCGCCAGCATCTCCAGGGTCGAGCCTTCGGCATTCTCCGACAGTCCGGTCGATCCCTCCGGAATCTTCGAGGCAAAAATCTTGTTCATGCCGCCGTCGATGCCGGTGTTCATGCGCGCCATCGGCGTGCCCTTGGCGACGAGCTTGTTGTACTCGGCCTGGTCGCGCGCATCCTTATCGCGCACGGCGCTGGCGATGTCCTCGGGGATCACGTAGGCCGGGCACTTCGCGGAGGCGTCGAACACCGGATCGCGCTTGGCGTCGGGCGCTTTCGTCGCGTCGAAGACGTACTTCTTCTCGCAGAAATCGACCTTCGGCTCCTGCCGCGTCACCTCGAAATGATCATAGCCTTCCTTGATCATTTTCCAGAACGGCATGTTCGGGTTGTTCCGGTGCTTGGCCATGTTCACCGGCGTCATCTTGAACGGATAGGCCTGCAGCTGGAACGCCTTCTGGCCGCCGAAGAACGACTCCCGGCCAAGCGAATAGATCTCCGCGATCTGCTCGTCCGTCATCGCGTAGCAGCCGCGCGACGAACAATCGCCGTGGACCATCAGCTGCGAGCCGCTGCGGCCGAGCGCCTTGTCGAAGGCGTTCGGATAACCCGTGTTGAACGACAGGTAATAGGCCGACTGCGGATTCATCTGGCCCGGATTGATCGAGTAGAATCCTTCCGGCGCCTGGCGGTCGCCTTCGCGCACCTTCGGGCCGAGGTCGCCCGACCAGCGGCAGATCGGATAGGTCTTGAGCAGCGCGAACTGGCCGTTGCGGGCCTGCTTCCAGACCTCGAGCTCGGCCTCCTGCTTGAACAGGCGGACCAGGATCGGCGATTGCAGGTCCATGTTCTTCTCGACCATCGCGGCGAGAAGCTTCGGCGGCACCGGCTGGTTGGCTTTGGCGTTGGTCGCGAGCGAGACCTGGTCGGTGTCGCAGCCGGCCAGCAGAACACTGGCCGTCAGCAGCGCAACCGAAGCCAAAAGCGCGCGAGCAAGCGAACGAGAAATCAAGATGGACCCCACACCGTGCCGGGCAGAGAGCGCGAACCCCAATCTCGAAGCATGATCCGACCGGAGATCCGGACCCGTCGTGACGGGCTTTTTCGAACCATGCTCCAGCGCTTGTGCCCTGAAGCCATTGATTAAAATTCTAACCTCTGGGTCATGTGGTCGCAACCCGAGCGGGGATCACGAGCCCGTTGGCCCAGTGGCATGGTCAACGAAGACTAAATGGACGCGACTTTGGGCCGTACTTGGGCTTACCGGCCCAATCCGCACAGAGATCGCCGATTTGGGCAAAAAAAGGGTTAACGGGGAGTTACCGGGGCGGTCGCGGCCGTCGGAAAGGTCTCGTAGGGTGGGCAAAGGCGCAAAGTGCCGTGCCCACCATCTCGCTCTCCGTACTGTGTGGAATGGTGGGCATGCTTCCGCCTTCGCTCTTCGAGCTACGGCGGACAAGTCGCTTCGCCCACGCTACGGCACCCAAAACGGCCGAATCAGCCCAGTTTCCGGCCGATATCGAGGAATTTCTGCCGCCGCTGCTTGCGGATGGCGTCGCCGTCCAGGCCGCGGAGCTCGTCAAAGGCCTTGGCAATGGCATCGCCCGTGGTGGCGATCATGGCGGCGGGGTCGCGGTGGGCGCCGCCGACCGGCTCCTTCAGGATGCTGTCGATCACCCCGAAGCGCAGCATGTCCTGCGCAGTGATCTTCATGTTGTTGGCGGCTTCCTGCGCTTTGGAGCCGTCGCGCCACAGGATCGAGGAGGCGGCCTCGGGCGAGATCACGCTGTAGATCGCGTGCTCGAGCATCAAGACTTTGTTGGCGGTGGTGATGGCGATGGCGCCGCCCGACATGCCCTCGCCGGTGATGATGGCGACGTTGGGCACGGTCAGCGCCATGCAGGCATCGGTCGAGCGCGCGATCGCCTCGGCCTGGCCGCGTTCCTCGGCGCCGATGCCGGGATAGGCGCCGGCGGAATCGGCGAGCGACAGCACGGGCAGGCCGAACCGCTCGGCCATCTCCATCAGCCGCACGCATTTGCGATAGCCCTCGGGCCGCGCCATGCCGAAATTGTGCCGGATGCGGCTCTCGGTGGAATCGCCTTTTTCCTGACCCATCACGCAGATGGCCTCACCGCGGAAGCGGCCGAAGCCGGCAACCAGCGCCTCGTCCTCGCCGAACTTGCGATCGCCCGCGAGCGGCGTGAATTCGGTGATCAGGCCCTTGATGAAATCGTTGAAATGCGGCCGCTGCGGATGCCGCGCGACCAGCGTCTTCTGCCACGGCGTCAGGTTCAGATAGAGATCGGCCAGCGCCTGCGCCGCCTTGTCCTCGATCTTCCCGATCTCCTCGGAGATATCGGTGCCCGAGGCCGCAAGCGTCCGCAGCTCGTCGACCTTGGAGTCGAGCTCGGCGACCGGCTTTTCGAAGTCGAGATAGCTGCGCATGTGATCTGGCATCAACTCAATATAGCGAGGACGGGGCGGGGCGTCGAAGCGGCTTTGGGTCGGCGGAAAGAAATGTAGCTTCTTCAATGAGTTGGCTTGTATGCTTGGAAGCAGCCCGCCAAATCATGCGTGAGGCCACGGCTCTTTCTGCGGAGATGTGGCCGAAGTCAAGGCGGTTTCATGGATTGCCTGTAGCCCGGATGGAGCGAAGCGCAATCCGGGAAGGTCTTTCCGCGATGCGGGCGGCCCCGGATTTCGCTGCGCTCCATCCGGGCTACAAGAGAACTATTTCTCCGCCAGCGGGTGCAGGTCGCGCACCAGGCTCTTCAGGCGCTCCTCGACCACATGGGTATAGATCTGGGTCGTGGAGATGTCGGTGTGGCCGAGCAGGGTCTGTACGATGCGCAGATCCGCGCCGTTGTGCAGGAGGTGGCTGGCAAAGGCGTGGCGCAGCACGTGCGGGGAGACCAGCCGGGCCTGCAGCCCCGAGGCGACCGCAAGCTCTTTCAGGTCGCGGGCAAAATGCTGCCGCGTCAGATGCCCGCTCTCGCCGAACGATGGGAATAGCCATTTCGAGGCGGCCACGCTGTTCTTCTTGTCGGCTTTTGCCGCTTCCGTCGCCGCGAGATAATCGGCCATCGCCTGCCGTGAGGCCTCGTTGAGCGGCACCAGGCGTTCCTTGTTGCCCTTGCCGCGCACCACGATCATGCGGGCGTCGCGTTTGGCCGCGGAGCGCGGCAGCGCCACCAGCTCGGAGACGCGCAGGCCCGTGGCGTAGAGCACTTCGAGCAGGCAATAGAGCCGCAACGCGCGCAGCCGTTTCGAGGGCGAGGCATCCTCGGCCTCGCTCAATTCCTTGGCGCGGCTGAGCATGCGGTCGACATCCGCGATCGACAGCACCTTCGGCAGGCCGCGGCCGCGCTTGGGGCCGGACAGGATCGCCGCGGGATCCTCGGTGCGGATGCGCTCGTTCAGGAGAAAGCGGTAGAGATGCCGCATCGCCGACAGCCGCCGCGCGACGCTGGTGGACTTGAAGCCGCGGCTGTCGAGATCGGCGAGATAATCGCGCAGGATCTGCGTCTCGGCGTCGGCAAAGCTGTGCCCGACGCGGCCCAGAAATTCCGAGAAATCGGTGAGGTCACGGCGGTAGGCGTCGAGCGTATTGGGGCCGGCGCCCTGTTCCGCCGCGAGCATGTCGAGGAACAGGCCGGTGAGCTTGCTGTCTGAGGGCTGTACACGCATGCCCTGGAAGCTAGCTCCTATTTCTTGAGAAATTTATCCGGTGGGATCGTCACCGTCATTTCCCGCGACTTCGGGCTCACGAAGTTCGCCAGCGCGAAGACCACGCCATAGACGATGCCGGCGATCACGGCGACGACCGTCAGGAAGCGGAACAGGCTGGGCATCGGGCAAGGTCTCGGGAAGGTCTCAGGTGTCCAAATTAACCAATGAAATCATCCAACATGTTCGCCGTTTCGTGGCAAGAGTCCTCTGGCGAGGGCCCCGAGGGGGTCGTATAGGTGGCCAAAGCATGCCGCCTCCGGCGGCAGATCGAGCGAGACCCAGAGCGAGATTTATGCCCGACGCCGCGTTGCCGATACAAGCTGCCCCGGAGGCCGACATCCTGTCGGCGCTCGGGACGCGCTCGATCGTGCTCGTCGGCATGATGGGGGTGGGCAAATCCACCATCGGCCGCCGCATGGCGGCCCGGCTCAAGCTGCCCTTCGTTGACGCCGACACCGAGATCGAGGTCGCTCATGCCGGCATGACCATACCGGAGATTTTCGAGCGCCATGGCGAGCCGTATTTCCGGGATGGCGAGGCGCGGGTGATCGCACGCCTGCTCGACGGCGAACCGATCGTGCTGGCGACCGGCGGCGGTGCCTTCATGCGCGAGGAGACGCGCAACCGCATCGCGGCCAAGGCGGTCTCGATCTGGCTCAAGGCCGACCCTGACGTCATCATGCGCCGGGTGCGCCGCCGCGCCGACCGCCCGCTGCTCCAGACCGCCGACCCCGAAGGAACCGTGACGCGGCTGCTCACCGAGCGGGAGCCGATCTATGGCCATGCCGACCTCACCATCGCCTCGCGCGACGTGCCGCACGACAAGATCGTCGAGGAATGCATCGAGACGCTGCGCGCTCATCTCCGCGGCGAACAAGCCGCCCAATCACCTGCCGACGTTGCGAGTGCCGTACGATGACTGCGCCGTTGAAACATTCCGATCCTGTCAACGTCGATGTCGCACTCGGCGATCGCGCCTATGACATCGTCATCGGCCGCGGCGTGCTGGCCTCGCTCGGCGAGCGCGTCGCCGCCTTGCGCCCCGGCGTCCGCACGGCGATCGTCACGGACCGTACCGTCGCAAAACACTGGCTCGAGCCGGCCGAAGCGTCGCTCGCTTCTGCCGGCATTCCGACCTCGCGCATCGTGGTCGAGGAAGGCGAGATCTCCAAAACCTATGCCGGCCTCGAAAAGGTCAGCGAGGCCCTGATCGCCGCGAAGATCGAGCGCAACGATCTCGTCATCGCGCTCGGCGGCGGCGTGGTCGGCGATCTCGCCGGCTTTGCGGCCGCGATTCTGCGCCGCGGCGTCGATTTCGTGCAGGTGCCGACCTCGCTGCTGGCGCAGGTCGATTCCTCCGTCGGCGGCAAGACCGGCATCAATTCGCCGCAGGGCAAGAATCTGCTCGGCGCCTTCCACCAGCCGGTGCTCGTCATTGCCGACACCGCCGTGCTCGACACGCTGTCGCCGCGGCAGTTCCGCGCCGGCTATGCCGAGGTCGCCAAATATGGCGTGCTCGGCGACGAAGCCTTCTTCACCTGGCTGGAGAAGAACCATTCCGATATCTTCAAGGGCGGTTCGGCCCGCGAGCACGCGATCGCGACCTCGTGCCGGGCCAAGGCCGGCGTCGTCTCGCGCGATGAGCGCGAGACCGGCGAGCGCGCGCTGCTCAATTTCGGCCATACCTTTGGTCACGCGCTGGAAGCCGCGACCGGCTTCTCCGATCGCCTCTTCCATGGCGAGGGCGTTTCGATCGGCATGACGCTGGCGGCGCAGTTCTCGGCGAAGCTTGGCATGATCGGCGAGGCCGATGCCGCGCGCGTCGAGCGTCACCTCATCGAGGCCGGCCTGCCGACGCGCCTGCAGGACATCGCCGGTTTCACGCAGGAAGGACTCGCCGACGCTGACGCCCTGATGGCGCTGATGGCGCAGGACAAGAAGGTCAAGCGTGGCAAGCTCACCTTCATCCTGCTGGAGGCGGTCGGGCGTGCCGTGATCGCGAAGGACGTCGAGCCGGCGCCGGTGCGCGATTTCCTCAAAGAGAAGCTCGCGCAGAAGGCTTGATGCGCGGCTAACCGGTTTTTGAGTGGTGCATGGACTGGCTCGGATTCACCATCGTCATTCTCTGCCTGCTCGTCTCGGGCTTCTTCGCCGCGAGCGAGACCGCGCTGACCGGCGCCTCGCGCGCCAGCATGCTGCGGCTCTCCAAGCAGGGTAACCACGACGCCGATGTCGTCTCGCAGCTGCTCGACATGCGCGAGCGCCTGATCGGCGCGCTGCTGCTCGGCAACAACATCGCCAATATCAGCGCGTCCGCGCTCGCCACCAGCATCTTCACGGCCTGGTTCGGCGATGTCGGCGTGCTCTATGCCACCGGCGTGATGACGGCGCTGGTCGTGATCTTCGCGGAGGTGCTGCCGAAGACCATCGCGATCAACGCGCCCGACCGCATGGCGCTTGCGGTCGCCCGCCCGATGCGGCTGACGATGTATGTGCTGGGACCGCTGCTGCGGATCGTCGAGGTCATCGTCCGCGTATTGATGCGCCTGTTTGGCCTTGCCGGCGAGCACCAGGCGATCCTGTCGCCGACCGAGCGCCTGCGCGGCGCGGTCGACCTGTTGCACCATGAGGGCAAGGTCGAGAAGCAGGACCGCGACATGCTCGGCGGCCTGCTCGACCTGCGTGAGCTCCAGGTCTCCGACGTCATGATCCATCGCACCGAGATGATGATGATCAATGCCGACCTGCCGCCGGAGGAACTGGTGCGCGAGGTGCTGGCGACCGAGTACACCCGCATTCCGCTGTGGCGCGAGAAGCCGGAAAACATCATCGGCGTGCTTCACGCCAAGGATTTATTGCGCGCAATCCGCGCATCCGACGGCGATACCTCGCGCATCGACGTCTCCACCATCGCGCTGCCGCCCTGGTTCGTGCCGGAGATGCGCCCGGTCTCCGAGCAGCTCAAGGCGTTCCGGCGGCGAAAAACCCATTTCGCCCTCGTCGTCGACGAGTACGGCGAGGTTGAAGGTCTCGTGACGCTGGAAGACATTTTGGAAGAGATCGTCGGCGACATCTCCGACGAGCACGACGTCGTGGTCGCCGGCGTGCGTGCCCAGCCGGACGGATCGGTCGTGGTCGACGGCTCGGTGCCGATCCGCGATCTCAACCGCGCCATGGACTGGCACCTGCCCGACGAAGAGGCAACGACGGTCGCCGGCCTCGTCATTCACGAGGCGCGCTCGATCCCCGACCGCGGCCAGAGTTTCACGTTCCACGGTTTCCGTTTCCGCGTCCTCCGCCGCGAACGCAACCGCATCACCGCGCTCCGTATTTCACCGGTGCCGCGTGACGCGGAGATGGAGGAAGCCAAACCCAGGCGGGCCGGGACGTCGTTTTGACGCACGGTCGGTGTCATCGCCCGCACCGGGGCGGGCGATCCAGTACTCCGCGTCGGCAATTGTGTGAACGAACTTCCGCCGCGGAGTACTGGATGCCCCGCCTTCGCGGGGCATGACAGCGGAGTCTTACGTTCCGCCTTCCCCCGGCGCCTGCGCGTGGATCGCGAGCGCGTGCACGCTGCCGGCAAGTTCCGCGGCCAGCGCCGAATTTATCATGCGGTGGCGATCGACCCGGCTCTTCCCTTTGAAGGCCTGAGACACAATATAAACGCGAAAGTGTGTTTCGCCGCTCGGTCGATGGCCGGCGTGGCCCTCATGCAAATGTGACTCGTCGACGACCTGCAGGCTTTCCGGCGTGAAAGCTTCCCGCAACTTGTTGCTGATAGTGTCTTTCATAACCATGAGTGCCATTAAAGCGCGCAGCCGCACTCCGTCAATTGCATAGGCCGCCTGCGGCGGCCGTACCTCGAAGACGCCGGAGTGAAACTTCGGCTGCGGGTTCCCAGCTAATTGCAATGTCAAGACTTGAAGGTTTTTGCATTGCGTAGTCAAAGTCAGTCATGCCGATCGATTCATCAAAGTTCTTCGACTCCATCCGGGTCAAGCCGAAAGGCAAGCAGCCGGAAGTGAAGCCGCGCGACGCCGTGGTCAACTGCGAATGGGCCGGGTGTCAGAACAAGGGTGCGCACCGTGCGCCGAAGGGCCGCGAGAACCAGCGCGAGTACTGGCACTTCTGTTTGAACCACGTGCGCGAGTACAACCAGAACTACAATTTCTTCTCCGGCATGAATGCCGATGCCGTCGCGCGCTACCAGAAGGATGCGCTGACCGGCCACCGTCCGACCTGGAAGATGGGCGCCAATGGCGGCAAGAAGGGTGCGGAAGCCGAGATCGACATGGCGTCCGATCCGTTCAGCATGTTCAGTGAGATCAACGGCCGCGCGGGCTGGCGGAAGGGTCCGCAGGCCGAGCCCAAGGCCGAGACGCGCAAGGTGATGAACGCCGAGCGCAAGGCGCTCCAGGTCATGGGCCTCGGCCCCGATTCCACGCTCGCCGACGTCAAGAGCAAGTACAAGGCGCTGGTCAAGCAGCACCACCCCGACGCCAACGGCGGCGACCGGTCGACCGAAGACCGCCTGATCGAGATCATCAAGGCGTATAATTATCTGAAGACCGTGGTGCGCGAGGCGTAAGGGCCACGCTCGCGAGTTGCGTGGGCGCTTGGCGCCACACCCTCGGTGTCGTCCCGGACAAGCGAAGCGCAGATCCGGGACCCATAACCACAGGGAGAAGTTTGGCGAAGATTAGTTGCTACTGGTCCTCGTACTCCCACCTCCCGCTATCGATAGATCACGCGGTATGGGTCCCTGCGTTCGCAGGGACGACGGCGGGGTGATTGGCTCCGCCGCCGCTCCATCCGGGCTACGCATTCCCTACGCCTTCGGCATTTCCCCGACATATGACGAGCTCGGTCGGATCAACCGCCCCGTCCGCTGTTGCTCGCGCGCATGGGCGGTCCATCCCGCTGCACGCGCCACGGCGAAGATCGGCGTGAAGGCCTGGCGTGGAATGGCGAGAGCATCGAGCAGAATCGCCATGAAGAACTCCACGTTCGTCTCCAGCGGCCGGTCCGGATTCTTCTTGCGCAGCGCGCTGCGGATATAGGCCTCGACCCGGCAAAGGGCAGGTCGGCGCCATCAGCCGAAAGCCGCTCGATCGCGGCCTTGAGCACGTCGGCGCGCGGATCGCGCACGCGATAGACGCGATGGCCAAAGCCCATCAGCCGCTCGCCCCGTGCGAGTGCCGCATCGACCCATGGCTTGATGCGTTCGCTGGAGCCGATCGCATCGAGCATTTCCAGCACCGGCTCCGGCGCGCCGCCGTGCAGGGGGCCGGTCAGCGCGCAATATCCGGCGGTGACGGCGGCAAATAGGTCGGCCTGCGTCGAGGCCACCACGCGCGTCGTGAAGGTCGAAGCGTTCATGCCGTGATCGCAGACCGTGACGAGATAGGCGTCCAGCGCCGCGACCTCACGCGGCTCCGGTGAGGCGCCGCGCAGCATCCGCAGCGTATCGGCGGCGTGGCTCGCATGCGGATCGGGCGCGACCGGCTCCAATCCCTTGGTACGACGGACCAGCGCGCCTGCGATCACCGGGAACGCGCCGACGATCGTCGCCTCATGTTCCAGCCCGTTCTCCGCGCGCAGGCCCGCGACCGCCGCGCGGAACCAGTCGACGATGCCCATGCCGCGTGTCGCCGGCAACAGCTCCGGCAAACGCGCGAACGCACGCTCGCGCGCCGCGCCCAGGCTCGCCCGCACATTGGCTTCGCTCAGCGTGGTCTTGCTCGCGCCATTCCAGAGCCGGGCGGTGACGCCCTCGAAGCTCGACTGGCTTGCGAGGGTGCCGACATGCTCGCCGGCGATGATCAGCTCGCCGCGCTCGCCATCGACATGGCTCAGCACGGTCTCGGCCGCGGGAACGCCGTCCAGCCCGATCTGGCTTTTGGTGAGGTGGATGTTCATGACCCAATCTCCTTTGCACTGCACCAGGAGAAAATCGGGCCTCTCGACAGATTGATCAATCTTGATTACATAAATCAATATGAATAATTCCGAGGAACTCTATCTGTCGGCCCGGGAGGCTGCCGCCGAGCTCGCGATCTCGCCGGCCACACTCTACGCCTATGTCAGCCGCGGCCTGATCCGCTCCGAGCCGACGCCGGATTCGCGCAAGAATCGCTATCGGGCCGAGGACGTCCGCGCTCTCAAGGAGCGCCGGGTGCCGTCGCCGGAGCCGCGCGGCTTGCGCAGCTTCGATGCCGACCTGCCTGTCATGGACACGGAGATCTCGACCATCACCGAGGAGGGCGCGATCTACCGCGGCGTCAATTGCGTCGATCTCGCCGAGAACGACACGCTGGAGCACACGGCGACGCTGCTGTGGGACGTCTCCGAGGTCGATCCCTTCACGCCGGACAATCAGCCCCAGATCTCCGACGAGATGCGCGCGATCGCAGAGGCCGCGCGCCGCGCCGCGCCGATCGACCGTGCCATCGCAGTGCTGGCACTCGCGACCAGCGCGGACGCCCGTGCCTTCACCCGCGCGCCCGACGGCCGCGCGATGGTCGGCGGGCGCATTGTCCGGCTCCTGGTTGCGACCATGCTCAACGCCGAGCCGTCATCCGAGCCGCTGCACCAGCAGATCGCGAAGGCCTGGGCGCCCGACAACAAGCACGCGCCCGACCTCATCCGCCGCGCTCTGGTGCTGCTCGCCGATCACGAATTGAACGCCTCGACCTTCACTGCGCGCTGCGCGGCATCGACCGGCCTCAACCTCTATGACTCCGTCATCGCCGCCCTCGCCGCGTTGAAAGGGCCGAAGCATGGCGGCGCCGGCGTGCTGGCCTCGCAGCTCGTCAAGGCGCTGGTCGATCGCGATGTCGCCCCGATGGTTCGCGAGCGCGTCGCCCTGGGTGAGCGCTTTGCCGGCTTCGGCCACGGCGTCTACAAGCGCGGCGATCCCCGCGCGCAGTCGCTGCTGAACACGCTGGCGCGTGCCGGCGCGCCGCGCAAATTCACGCGCGAAGTGCCGGAGCGGATCGTCGAGGCGACCGGCGAGCTCGTCAACATCGACTATGCGCTCGCCGTCCTCGTGCACGCGCTGCGCCTGCCCTTAGGCAGCGAGCTCGCGCTGTTCGCGATGGCCCGCAGCGTCGGCTGGATCGCGCACGCCAGCGAGCAATTGCAGTTCGGCAAGCTGATCCGCCCGCGGGCAAGGTATGTGGGGCCGGCGCCGGGACGGAGAGCAGCCAGTTAGAATCTCAGCGAGCGCGCAGTTCTCCGCTGTCGTCCCTGCCTAGTGCGCAATTGCGCACGGGGCGCAGGGACCCATACCGCGTGACCTATCGGTTGTGGTCGGCAGGCGTACCGAACGACCAGTCTTCGCCAAACCGCTCCCTGGGGTTATGGGTCCCTGCGTTCGCAGGGACGACATCTGTGGTGTGGCGGCTTCCTACGCCCGCGGCTTCGCTTCCGCGACACCATTGCCATTCCGCCGGCGGTAGATCCAAGCCGCTACGCCCACCACGATCGCCACGGCCACCACCATCAAGATCCAGATGTGCTTGAACGGATGCCCATGGTGCGGCACGCCGAAATATTGGTGGAAGGCCGATACCGCCAGCACGCCCGGCAGCACATGCGCGGGAGCCCAGACCAGGATCGCCGGGATATTCACGGCATAAAACTTCGCAGGGGTCATCCCCAGCGCGCCGGCGGTGACGGGCACGAAGGCGCGGATCGGCGGCACGAAACGGGCGAAGAACACGGCCCAGGTGCCGAAGCGGTGGAAGAAGCTTTCGCTCTCGGCAACCACGCGCGGATAGTTGGTCAGCGGCCAGGTGTTGAGGATCTCGCGCTGCCGCCGGTGCCCGATCCAGTAGGCCGAGCCGTCGCCCAGCACGGCGCCGATTGCCGCCGCCAGCAGCACCCATTGCAGCTTCAATTCCCCGCCTGGAACCAGCGCGCTCAGCGCCAGAATGATGGTCGAGCCGGGGATCACCGATCCCACCACCGGAACGGCTTCGAGCAGCGCCGCCAGGAACAGGGGCAGATAGGCCAGCCACACGTGGGCCGAAACGAAGGAGATGAGGGGATCAAGAAAGGACGTCACGTCGTCTTTCGCGGGGGGCTGGAGCACCGGGGTTCGGACCCTACATAAGTAGGTGCACGCGGTAAAAGTGCCATTCGCATGGGCAGGCCACGCCTCCCGCCCGAATTTCGAGCGTGATTCGCAAGGCAGCCCTCCAAAAATCGCGTTCCTTGCCTATCTAAATGAAAAGACAATGGAACTTTGATTGGGGCGCGGGCTTCTGCCGGCACGTTGTCTCTGATAAGTTCGCAACCGCACCCAGCCGCAGCCGACGTGCAAATAACTGGTCTCGGGATCGCCCGGGGCCTCGGAGGATTGATGACGACCGCCGCTCTGTCCAAAGTTGAGGAAATTTCCGGTCTGCCCGACATGAAGGTGTCGGTGCGCCAGGTGTTCGGGATCGACAGCGATCTCGAAGTCCCGGCCTATTCCGAAGTCGATCCTCATGTGCCCGAAGTCGATTCCGACTACCGCTTCGATCGCGCCACCACGCTCGCCATTCTCGCCGGCTTTGCCCGCAATCGCCGCGTGATGGTGACCGGCTATCACGGCACCGGTAAATCCACCCATATCGAGCAGGTCGCCGCCCGCCTGAACTGGCCCTGCGTGCGCGTCAACCTCGACAGCCACATCAGCCGTATCGACCTCGTCGGCAAGGACTCGATCGTGGTCCGCGACGGCAAGCAGGTCACCGAATTCCGCGACGGCATCCTGCCCTGGGCGCTCCAGAACAACGTCGCGCTGGTGTTCGACGAATACGACGCCGGCCGGCCCGACGTGATGTTCGTGATCCAGCGCGTGCTGGAGGTCTCCGGCCGCCTGACGCTGCTCGACCAGAACAAGGTGATCAAGCCGCACCCGGCGTTCCGACTGTTCTCGACCGCCAACACGGTCGGCCTCGGCGACACCTCGGGCCTCTATCACGGCACCCAGCAGATCAACCAGGGCCAGATGGACCGCTGGTCGATCGTCACCACGCTGAACTATCTCAGCCATGACGAGGAAGTGGAGATCGTGCTGGCCAAGGCCAAGCACTATCGCACCCAGGAGGGCCGCGACATCGTCAACAAGATGGTTCGCCTCGCCGATCTCACCCGCAACGCCTTCGCCAATGGCGATCTGTCGACGGTGATGAGCCCGCGCACGGTGATCACCTGGGCCGAGAACGCCGATATCTTCGGCGATATCGGCTTCGCGTTCCGCGTCACCTTCCTCAACAAGTGCGACGAGCTCGAGCGTCCCCTGGTCGCCGAGTTCTATCAGCGCAGCTTCAACGCGGAGCTGCCGGAATCGGCGGTCAACGTGGCGCTCAGCTAGACCATGCCAAACATCACCGTCGAGCGCACCATTGGGACCACCAAGAAGGCTGTGCTCGCCGGGCTCGGCGCCTATAACGACGAGCAGTTCGGGAAGCAGAAGGTCAGGAGCATCGCGGTCTCGCTGAAAGACCGCGGCAAGATCGTCGGCGGCATCGTCGGACACCTCTGGGCCACGGTTCTGTTCATCCAGTACTTCTGGATCGACCAGAAGCAGCGCGGCAAGGGTCTTGGCACGAAGCTGATCGCGGCGATCGAGGACGAGGCAAGACGGCAGGGCGCGATCCAGGCCCATGTCGACACGATGAGTTTCCAGGCGCCGGGCTTCTATCGTTCCTGCGGGTACGAGGAGTTCGGCACCCTCAAGGGCTATCCCGGCGGCGTGACGCGCCACTCGTTTACGAAGTCGCTATGAGCACATCATCATCCAACTCCAAATTCCGTAACACCAAGGAAGCCCCGACCGAGCCGTTCAAGCGCTCGGTGGCCTCCTGCCTGAAGGCGATCGCGAAGTCGCCCGAGCTCGAGGTCAGCTTCGCCGCCGAGCGCCCCGGGCTCGCGCCGGGCAAGGCCCGCTTGCCCGAACCTGCGCGAAAGATGACCAAGCGTGACGCTGCGATCGTGCGCGGCCACGCCGACTCCATCGCGCTCAAGATCGCCTGTCACGATGCAAAGCTGCATCGCAAGCTGATGCCCGGCAATCCGCAGGCGCGCGGCGTGTTCGAGGCGGTCGAGCAGGCCCGCGTCGAGGCGATCGGCGCGCGCCGCATGGCGGGCGTTGCGAAAAACCTCAGCGCGATGCTCGACGACCATTTCCATCGCGGCAAGTTCGACGAAATCACCGACCGTGCCGATGCGCCGCTGGCGGATGCGCTGGCGATGCTGGTGCGCGAGCGCCTGACCGGCATGGCGCCGCCCACGGCGGCGAAGAAGATGGTCGATCTCTGGCGGCCCATTCTCGAGGACAAGATCGGCAAGCGGCTCGACCGGCTCGATGGCCTGGTCGAGGACCAGACCAGGTTCGGCGACGCCGTGCATGACCTGTTGACCGCGCTCGAGCTCGGCGACGAGCGCAGCGCCGACAGCGAAGACAACGACGACGACGAGGAAAACCGCGACGGCGACAACGACCAGTCCGGCGCCGAAGGCTCGCCCGATTCCGATGCCGCGCAGGAGATGAGCGCCGACCAGGCGCAGGCCTCCAGCGAGGAGATGAGCGAGAGCGCGATGGAAAGTGCGCAGGCCTCGACCTCCGACACGTTCGACGACGGCGAGCTCGGCGACGACGAGACGCCGGGCGAGGCGACGCGTCCGAACGCGCACGGCAAGAACGAGCCGCGCGGGCCGGAATATCATGCCTTCGCGCCGAAATTCGACGAGGTCATCGCCGCCGAAGACCTCTGCGACCATGACGAGCTGGAGCGCCTGCGCGCCTATCTCGACAAGCAGCTCGCGCATCTGCAGGGCATCGTCGCCCGCCTCGCCAACCGCCTGCAGAGGCGCTTGATGGCGCAGCAGAACCGCGCCTGGGACTTCGACCTCGAAGAGGGCATTCTGGATCCGGCGCGGCTGTCGCGCGTGGTGACCGACCCCTATCACCCGCTGTCCTTCATGCACGAGAAGGAGGCGACGTTCCGCGACACCGTGGTGACGCTGCTGCTCGACAATTCCGGCTCGATGCGCGGCCGCCCGATCACGGTCGCCGCGACCTGCGCCGACATCCTGGCGCGCACGCTGGAGCGTTGCGGCGTCAAGGTCGAGATCCTCGGCTTCACCACGCGCGCCTGGAAGGGCGGGCAATCGCGCGAGGCGTGGCTTGCCGCCGGCAAGCCGGCAAATCCCGGCCGCCTCAACGATCTCCGCCACATCATCTACAAGTCCGCCGATGCCCCCTGGCGCCGCGCGCGGAAGAATCTCGGCCTGATGATGCGTGAGGGTCTGCTGAAGGAGAACATCGACGGCGAGGCGCTGGACTGGGCGCACAAGCGCCTGCTCGGCCGGCCGGAGCAGCGCAAGATCCTGATGATGATCTCCGACGGTGCGCCGGTCGACGATTCCACGCTGTCGGTCAATCCCGGCAACTATCTCGAGCGGCACCTGCGCCACATCATCGAGGAGATCGAGACCCGCTCGCCGGTCGAGCTGATCGCGATCGGCATCGGCCATGACGTGACGCGCTACTATCGCCGCGCGGTGACGATCGTGGATGCCGAAGAGCTCGGCGGTGCCATCACCGAGAAGCTCGCCGAGCTGTTCAGCGAGACCAACACCGCGCCCACGCATCAGGCCGGTCGCCCGCGGCGCAAATTGCATTCGTGAGCACGCAATCGTCCCGCCGCAGCTTTCTTGGCCACGCGGCGGCGGGATTTTCCACTCTCGCACTCTCCCGACTGGCGCAGGCGCAGCCCACGACCGAGGCGCCGCCGCGCGCCGCGCAGATCGAGCACGCCGTTACCGAGGCTGTCAGCGTCGAGGTGAACGCGCGGCCGATTCCCAATTTCGAGCCGCGCGACCGCTCGCGCGTGCGCTTCGGTCAGCTGCAATATCGCAGCGGCCTGGTGCTGACTTCACCCTATCGCGGCTTCGGCGGCCTGTCCGGCATCCGGCTCGATCCAAAGGGCGAGCGCTTCCTTGCGATCTCCGACCAGGGCGGCTGGTTCACCGGCAGCATCCGCTATTCCGGCGGCAAGATGATCGGGCTCGACGATGTCGAGGCGTCCCCGATGCTCAATTCCGAGGGCCGGCCGATCACGGAGAAGCGGTTCTGGTACGACACCGAGTCGCTCGCGCGCGACGGCAATGTCGTTTATGTCGGGCTCGAACGCGTCAACCAGGTCCTGCGCTTCGATTTCGCGAAAGGCGGCACGCGCGCCCGCGGCGAGGTGTTGCCGACGCCGCCCGCCGTGCGGAAGCTGCCCTCCAACAAGGGGCTCGAAGCGATGGTCGTCGTGCCGAAAGGCCAGCCGGTGGCAGGCGCCCTGATCGCCTTCTCCGAGCGCGGGCTCGATGCCGACGGCAACCTGGTCGCGTTCCTGATCGGCGGTCCGTCGCCCGGCCAGTTCAGCGTCCGCCGCACCGAAAAATTCGACATCAGCGATGCCGTGCTGCTGCCGTCCGGCGAGCTTCTCATCCTCGAACGCAAATTCTCCTGGTTCACTGGCATCAATATCCGCATCCGGTCGATCCCCCTGAAATCCATCGCGCCCAACGCGCTGGTCGACGGGCCTGCGCTGTTCGCCGCCGATCTCGGCCACGAGGTCGACAACATGGAAGGCATCGACGCCCACGTCACGCCCGAGGGCGAGACCGTGCTGACGCTGGTGTCGGACGACAATTTCTCAATGCTCCAGCGCACGCTGCTGCTGCAATTCACGCTGGTGGAGTGAACGTCCGCCCGCCCTTCTCCGACAAACCGCCATGCCCTGCCGCGCCATCCTCGCCCTTGCCCTCACGCTCGCTGCATCCTCGCCGGCCTTCGCCACGGCCGAGCATCGGTATGGAAAGAACGAATACGCCATCATCCAGGGTGGCCGTGCGCCGAATGGGAAGCTGTCCGTCGCAGCTCATGGCGGCGGCGAGTCCGGGAGCGAAGGTTTTCGCATCTACCTGATGGCCGAGCCCGGCCATCGCCGGCTGATGACGCTCGACAATGTCGACGACGACAACATTCTGGACTCAGCGCCGGATGCCTTCCACGCCGCCTGGTCGCAGGACTCGCGCACCGTCGCGGTCTCGTTCCGCAGCGAGCGCCATATCGTCACGCTGAATCTCTACGCCATCGACGGCGGCCGCGCGCGGCTGGTCGGCGGGCCGGATCTGTTCCGCGACGTGACCGGCCACAGCGTCGACATCAAGACCGACGGCGACATGCGCACATCCGTGCCCGCGCTGACGTGGCAGGCGCCGCGCCGCTTTCGCCTCACCGAGTACCGCGTGTTCGTGCTCGACGACACCGCGCTCGCCGACAAGCTCGGGCCGCTCGGCAAGGCCAGCAAGCGCGACGGCGGCGGCAACACGATCCAGTTCTCGGCCGAAGCCGACGGCGAGCTGTTGCCCGACGGCAGCATCCGCATGGGCAAGCCCGTGCCGGGCAGGTTCGAGGAGCTGGAGTAGGCCCGGCTGTCGTCCCTGCGAACGCAGGGACCCATACCGCGTGATCTACCGATTGCGGGTGGTGCTAATCCTGAACGACCAATCTTCGCCAAACTCCTCCCTGGGGTTATGGGTCCCTGCTTTCGCAGGGACGACTGCGGAGATCGCGGCACGATCCCGTGATCATATGACGCGCGCAATGCATGGCGCCGCGGGCGGGCATGTCCGCCGCGCAGCTGGCAATTCGCCGTAGGGCTACTAAACTTCATGCAATCGCTTCCATTCCTCCATCCCCCGGAACTCCCCGCATGAGCGCCCTGTTTTCCCCGATCAAGCTGCGCGGCCTGACGCTGAAGAACCGCGTCGTCGTGTCGCCGATGTGCCAGTATTCGGCCGACGACGGCGTCGCCACCGACTGGCACTTCACCCACATCAACAACCTCGCGCTGTCGGGCGCGTCGATGTTCTGCATCGAGGCGACCCATGTCGAGGCGATCGGGCGCATCACGCCGGGCTGTCTCGGGCTCTACAGCGACGCCTGCGAGGCCGCGCTGAAGCAGATCCTTTCCTCCGTGCGCAAGCATTCCACCACGGCCGTCGCGATGCAGCTCGCCCACGCCGGCCGCAAGGCCTCCAGCGCGCGGCCCTGGGACGGCGGCCAGCTCATTCCGCAAAGTGAAGGCGGCTGGCAGACGGTGGCGCCGTCGGCGTTGCCGCACAAGGAGGGCGAGGCCGCGCCGCTGGCGCTCGATGCCGCGGGCCTGAAGCGCATCCGCGAGGCCTTCGTCGACAGCGCCAAGCGCGCTGCCCGGCTCGGCATCGACGCGATCGAGCTGCACGGCGCGCACGGCTATCTCATGCATCAGTTCCTGTCGCCGATCTCCAACAGGCGCACCGACGAATATGGCGGCTCGCTCGAGAACCGCATGCGCTTTCCGCTGGAGATCTACGACGCGGTGCGCGCGGTGTTTCCGCACGACAAGCCGGTCGGCATGCGGGTGTCGTCGACCGACTGGGTCGAGGGCGGCTGGGATCTGGCGCAGACCATCCAATTCGCAAACGCGCTGAAGGTGCGCGGCGTCGACTGGATCGATGCCTCCTCCGGCGGCGTCTCGCCGCTGCAGAAGATCCCGCTCGGCCCCGGCTATCAGGTGCAGTTTGCCGAGGCCATCAAGCGCGAGACCGGATTGCCCACCATCGCCGTCGGCCTGATCACCGAAGCCAAACACGCCGAGGAGATCGTGGCATCCGGCAAGGCCGACATGGTCGCGCTCGGCCGCAGCCTGCTCTACGATCCCCGCTGGGGCTGGCACGCCGCGGCCGAACTCGGCGGCGAGGTCGAAGCCCCGCCGCAATACTGGCGCTCGCAGCCGTCGACGCAAAAGGCGCTGTTCGGCAAGACCACGTTCGGGGCAAGGTAGGGCGCGAGCGGGCACTGCACTCACAACTGTCGTCCTTGCCTGGTGCGCAATTGCGCACGGGGCGCAGGGACCCATACCGCGTGATCTCACCATGATGCACGGTATGAGTTGCCGCTGCACAACTTAAACTTCGAGTCTTCGCCAGATTTCTCCCTGTGGTTTCGCGACGAGCGCAAGCGCTCGCGCGGGGATCCCGGATCTGCGCTTCGCTTGTCCGGGCGACAGTGGTGGGTGCAGCGCGGACCATCGCCCCCTCACTATCCCGCGCCCTCACGCATCCGTAACTCTCCTCACCTTCCACGCACCGCAAAACTGGCCTACCCTCTCGCGCACCCAACTCCTCAGGGAGGCCCGCCATGCGGTTTCGTGTTCGCAAGACTGCCCACGTGTTCGAGCGCGTGGGTCTCGCGATGGCAGGCGCGGCGTGCGGGCTGTTCGTCGGCGCCTATGTGGGATCGGCGATCGCCCCGCTCACCACGCAGGGCTTCCTGCTGCTGATGATGCTGCTCGGCATCGTCGGCTTCTATCTCGGTATCGACACGCCGCAGCTGCCCTTCGACGACGCCCACAGCGCGATCGACGCCGCGGAATTCCTCAGCGCCGCCGGCACGCTCTGCGCCACGCTCACTGCGCTCGCCTCCGTCGGCGTCATCGTGCTCCGCCTCGAGCCGCACCTGGCGTGGACCTGGCTCGCTTTGTTCGGCTGGATCGCCGGCGTCGCCATGCAGATCGTCGCCGGCACGAAAGCCAGGATGCGGGCGTAGCTTTCTTTCTTACCCTCCCCCTCCAGGGGAGGGTAAGCAAGCCGTCTTCCTAAAACACCACGCCGATCCGCGAGCCGCGCTTCCAGGCGATGCGGCAGCGCTTCTTGGTGTTGACGTGGAGCAGCTCGAACCTGTCGGGGATATTCACCTGCCCGCCGAGATCGACGCAGGCGCCGCCGGGCGAATAGTCGATCAGCGTGCAGGGGATCACCGGCGCGCGCGGGTCGGTGATGATCTTGGCCTGGCGGGACACCAGCCCGGAAGGTTTCACGCGGGCATGTCGGCGCGGATGCATTGGCACTCTCCTCCAATTCCGCGGACGGCGCGGGTGGTCTTGAGCGGCATGATGGAAAAGAGTTGATGCGATCCGACTAAGGGCGGCCTGAGAATTTTAACGAAAAGTAGCGGCGAACGCAGAAAGCGCCGGTAGCGGGGTGGGGCCGCCTCCATCTCCACTGTCGTCCCTGCCTAGTGCGCAATTGCGCACGGGCGCAGGGACCCATACCGCGTGATCTGTCGGTTGTCGGCGGTGGGCGTACCGAGCCACTGGTCCGCGCCAAACCGCTCCCTGTGGTTATGGGTCCCTGCTTTCGCAGGGACGACAGCTGAACGCGTGGCGCGCTCCCGCCTCCAATGACGAGCTTGCAGCGCCACTACGCTGTCACGATCTCACTAGCCTCAGCACTAGCCTCCGCATGTGGACTCACCGGCATCGGCACGGTCACATAATCCTTCGGCAGGTTCACCGGCCGGTAGCCCGGCTCCACCGCCATGCGCTTCAGCACGCTCTCGTGCACATGGGCGCCTTCGGGAATCACGCGCGGCTCGCTATCGGGGATGTAGAAGCCCAGAAAAACCTTCCGCTCCGGCCATTCCCGGTACTTCGCGCTCTTCGGCAGATATTCCAGCACGCGCCAGAGCGCCGTCATCGAATCGTGCAGCTCGCCCACCTTGCCGGTGTAGGCAGGCTCGACATACTGGAACGGCGAGTTCTTGCGCTGGATGCCCCAGGCGAGCTGGTTCACGGTGCGCGGGTTGAAGTTCAGCCCGGCCTTCGCGGCTTCCTCGATCATCCAGATCAGTGGATATTTGGACTCGCCGCTCTCGATTTCCGGATAGCCGCCGCCGACGTCGCAATGCACGCCGGCGAACCACACCTGCAGGATGTCCTGCGGCTCCTTCTTCTCGTCGGGCACGTAGCGGTTGCGCCAATATTCCTGCGGCTCCTCATACTCTTTCAGGCGGAACATGCAGCGCCGCTCGTCGATCGCGATCGCCTGCCGGAAGATTTTGACGCTCGGATTGCGCAGTGTGAAGGCGAGCTCCTCCAGGCTGAACACGAAGAAGAAATTGTCGCGCCGCGGCACGATCACGCTCGCCACCGTGTCCCAGACGCCGATGAAATGGATGGTCGGCCAGCGCGTCGAGGTGATTCGCGCGAACTGGGCTGCGAGATCAAATTCGTCCTTCGGCAGCGGCCCGCTCTCGTCGAAGGCGACATCCTTGAGGTCCTCGATGTCGTTGCCGCGCCCGGTGCCGGAATATTGCTTGTAGGCGACGAGGCCGCTTCCGGCGAGGTTCGCCTGCTCCGGCGAGATCAGCCCGATCTTGTGGATCAGCCCCGCCAGCACCCGCACCGTGTAGGCACCGCGCGAAAACCCGAACAGGTAGATCTTGTCGCCCGGCGCGTAGTGCTCGACCAGGAAGCAATAGGCCGACAGCACGTTGTCATCGAGCCCGTAGCCGGTGGCGAGCCCCAGCACCAGATTGACGTTGGCCTTGAGCCGGTGCCACGTCGAAGGCTCCGTCACCGTGCCGACGCCCGGATCGTAAAACACCATCTGCCGCGGCTTCGTCTTGTCGGTCTTGCGCAGGCAGCGATAGAGCTTCAGGACGTTGGAGATGTTCTCCGAGATCTCGTTGCCGGTGCCGTCACAGCAGATCACGAGGTTTTTCGGCTCGGTTTTGGGTTTGTGCTGGTCGTCGTGCTCCACGGTATGCCCCTCCCGGTGATGCTACCGGGGCGAGTATAGCGAAAATGGATGGCAGCGAGGAGACGAAGTCGGCGTCGGCGGCATGGTGCCTCATTGCCCCGTCACCTGTTGACATTAACCACCTGTTAACCATGTCGTCGCCTAATGAGGACGGTGGGGGTCACCATGTCGGCCCATATGACGCGACCGAAATTGATGCCTGTTTTGGCCGATCCAGCCTTTCATGCGCTGATCGGGCCGGCGGTTCGCGTTACGGCTGTCCTACGGAGCAAAGCCATGTTCGGGAAGGACGATCTAGTGGACAATCTCAGCCGCGATCTCGATCGTGCGCGCCTGCGACGCGATGCACTCGCATCCGAAGCCACGACTCTCACGGCGCAGATCGCCGAAATCGAAGCCCGCCTGTCGGAAGAGAAGACCAGGCGGGAGCGTGAACGCGTCCTAAGCGAAATCGAAGCGATAAGAACGCGAATCAAGCAAGCCGCCGGCGCGTTCGCACCTGTCGTCGATGGTCTCTCCAGGGCGATCGAGTCGGCCTCGGCCGTTGTGCCCGAGGCCCGCGATCTCAATAGTTTTATCGTGTCGGTGGCGACCGAAATCGACAGCGTGCTCGATCCCCTGTTGCGCGAACTCGATCAGCGCGCGGATGCGGTGCGGGCAGGACAGGCCGTGCTGGACCTCCCGCGTTCGGCCAATGAAGCGCCCATCGTGCCGCCCATCGAGCCATCAAAAGACAGCATCGATCGCCTGCTTCGTTTCCCGGCATGGCTGTCTCGCGACAAGGAGCCGGAGAAAAAGGAACCAGCGGAGACCCCGCGCAGCACGGCAGCGTGAACGCGGCGGTTGGTTTCCTTGCGGCGCATCCTTCGAGACGCCCGCCTACGGCGGGCTCCTCAGGATGAGGTCGCGTTTTGCGGCGAGATATCAGAGCCTCATATCACAGTGGTTCCGCACAGCCGGGGCCACAAACTCGTCATGCCCGGGCTTGTCCCGGGCATCCACGTTCTTCGTACTGCGACAAAGGTCGTGGATGGCCGGGACAAGCCCGGCCATGACGCTGTGGAGCATCGCGCTTAAGCTCACTAGGACCAGGTGCGATCGCCCTGCGCTTGACAGATACCGCCCCCTCTCGCGGCCGCTCAGTTGGCGGAGCGGCGCAGGAAGGCCGGGATGTCGAGAAGGTCTTCGTCGGCCATGTTGCGCGGAGAGGTGCGGCCGTAAGGATCGAGCGGCTGTTGAGCCGCGCGGCGGGCATATTCCGGATCCGGCCTTGCCGGTTGCCCCGCGGGTGGGCGGGCGGCCGGGCGGAGCGGCGGGCTTTCCACCTGCGGAAGCGGCGCACTGCGCTGCTCGATGCGATCGGCGATGCGGCGGCTGTCGTCGCGCAGCCTGCCGGCGAGTTGCGTGAGCGGGGTTTCCGCCGGTCGCGCCAGGAGCGCCGGGTCGACATTGTCGATCCCGGTCGCCACCACCGAGACGCGGACGATGCCTTCGAGGCTTTCGTCGAACGAGGCGCCGACGATGATGTTGGCGTCCGGGTCGGCCTCGTCGCGAATCCGCGTTGCGGCTTCGTCGACTTCGTACAGCATGAGATCCTTGCCGCCGGTGATGGAGATGATGAGGCCGCTGGCGCGCTTGATCGAGGGGTTCTCGATCAACGGATTGGAAATGGCGGCCACGGCGGCCGCGAGCACGCGCTTCTCGCCGGAAGCCTCGCCCCGTCCCATCATGGCCTTGCCCTTCTCCCGCATCACGGAGAGGACGTCGGCAAAATCGAGATTGATCAGGCCTTCCTTGACGATGAGGTCGCTGATGCAGGCCACGCCCGAATAGAGCACCTGGTCGGCAAGGGCAAAGGCATCGGCGAAGGTGGTCTTCGCGCTGGCCACCCGGAACAGGTTCTGGTTCGGGATGATCAGCAGTGTGTCGACCGTCTTCAGCAGCTCCTCGATGCCGGCCTCGGCAAAGCGCATGCGGCGCTGGCCCTCGAAATAGAATGGCTTGGTGACCACGCCGATCGTGAGGATGCCGAGCTCGCGCGCGACCCTGGCGATGATGGGGGCGGCCCCGGTGCCGGTGCCGCCGCCCATGCCGGCCGTCACGAACACCATGTGCGCGCCGGTCAGATGATCGCGAATCGTATCGATAACCTCCTCGGCTGCGGCGCGTCCCAATTCGGGCTGCGAGCCGGCGCCGAGGCCTGCGGTCACCTGGGTGCCCAGCTGGATCAGGCGCGGCGCCTTCGACATGGCCAGCGCCTGCGCGTCGGTATTGGCGACGACGAAGTCGACCCCCTGCAGCCCGGCCGTGATCATGTTGTTGACCGCGTTGCCGCCGGCGCCACCGACCCCGAATACGACAATGCGGGCCTTCATCTCGCGAATATCGGTCATGCCAGTCATTGTGTCCTCGCGGTTGTTCCGGCAGGCCGGGGAAAAGAGAAAGGTTCGAGTGCTATCTGCGGGCCGCGCGGTCTGCGTTCACGATCGCAGCGGCCAGATTTCCCAATCGAAGCGCGGCTCCCGCGACCGTGCCGCCAGCCCGGCGACCGGTCCGCAAGTCCGCCACTTCGTCTTCCAGTCGTGCCGCCCACGCATTGGCTGCCGTCGTCTCGGCGGCCGCCTGCAGCAGCTCGACAGCCAGGCGATCGGCGCGCTCGCGCTCGCGCTCGAACACGGCCCTGTAGGCGGCCGCGACGTCTTCGAGCCGCGCGATCTCCGCCTTGAGGGCCTCGATCTCCATAGCGTTTTCGAGCGAAGTGGGTACCGGTTCGCGCAAGGAAAACGCGTCAGAACAGGAATCTGGAGCCCCGTTCCGATCTCGTCGGAACGGAAATGGCTCCATCGCCTCGACTTTTGCCAAGGGGGCATCGATGGGGGCATCGATGTGCTCCGCCCGGCGGGCCCGCCGCGGGCGGGGCGTGTAGCGGAGCTCGGAGAGATCGACGCTCACGAGCGCCTTGCCGTCCTCCGCCCGCGAGCGCGGCAAGCGGCGACGTCTCGCCAGGGCACGAGCGGCCTCGCGCGAGATATTGAGCCGGGCACTGAGATCGGCATACGTCAACAACGCAACGCACATCGGCGCTTCTCCTGGAGCGAACCGGGAAGGCATTTCGAGCTAATGATGGCTGGACGATTACCGCAGGCTAGGCTGCGTTGGTTAATAGACGGTTAACGCGCGCGGGGCTGTGTCTTGTCGGACGTGCGCAGGCGGCGATAGAGTTTCAGGAAGTGGGAGATGCTTTCCGAGATCTCGCCGCTGGTGCCGTCACAGCGGATGACGAGATTTTTCGGCTCAGGTTCCGGTTGTGCTGGTCGTAGCGCTCCACGGTATGCCCCTCCGGGTGATGCTGCCGGGCGAGCATGGCGAAAAATGCGAGACGGGGATGACGAATTCTCAATCCGGGCTCGTGTTGGCCCTCCACAACGCGATGATCTGAGAATTGGGAGTACGGTTACAGGGATGCACTTAGATGTCGCGTTGCTTCAACAAGCCTGAATCCATAGCGGAGGCAAGAAGGCGACTTGGCCCGCGGGCCTTCTCTCCAAGAAACTCAACTCGGTAACGAGCGCGACTTACGGCGACGTACAAGCGGTTGTGCGACACATAGGACAGGAAATTCTTGCTACTGAAATTCTCGTCATTTGCGGTAGGAGGGACGCGGCCAGCGTCTACTCCAACTATAACTACTCCCTGAAATTCGAGTCCCCCAACGAAATCTGCGTGCCCCAATACTAATTGAGAAGCTTCTCGTGCCGCCCCAACCGCAGTTGCGTCTCCTCGTTTGGTAAGTAAAAGAGTCGGCTTGTTCCTGTTTCGAGCGTGCTCGGCTAGGTCAGCCACGATGTTGTTGTTTAGGCTAACGATTAGAATGTCGCTACGACGACAATTTAGCTCTTTTTGAAGGGCCTCGGCTCGCTCGAAGGCTCGGTCAATGAGTTCTTGCTCATTGGCAACGTGGTAGTAGATCGGCTCCGCGCAGAGCCTTTCTTCGACCTCGGTAAAACCGGAGGCCGCCGTCTCCATTGGATTGTCGAAATTAGTGAAGAGCGTTGCTCCTGACGAGAGAATGGCGAATGCTAAATTGACGATGTCTGCCGAAGACCGGAATACTGTTCTGATGATTTCACTTTGCTCAGATCCATCGCGCGGGCCGGCGAGGGTGTTCGCGATGTCTTCTGTACTCCATCCTTTGTCGCCAACTGCTTGTGATCTATCGACCGAATAGGCAATCGGATACGGCCCTTCGACGCGCGTGAAGTAGTGGAAAAGCTGAAGTTCATTGATATTGAATAGGTGTGTCTCATCGATGAGAACGGCGTCATAGCCGTCTCGCGCGCGACGCCTACGCCATATTGGCGTGTCAAGCTGTCCTATGGTCGTCAAGACAACATCATCGGTGTCGAACTGACCGGCGGAATTGAGATGCTCGTGATAGAACCGAAAGATCGTGAAAACGAAGCCTTTGTCGGCGGACGATTGGATCGGAAGGCCATACTTCAGAGGGGGCACCTTCTTATAGCGATCCAGGTCCTCTGCTGCTCGTCCCTTAATGATCACGCTAATTTCATGCTGGAGCATCGTAACTATGTTCCAGCGCTCCTCCTTCTCGAGGAATGATGCAGACTCCGGCGTCATAAATCTACTGTGTCCGGCGAAGTCTTCCTTCATTGCTCGGTCAACAGCTTCGCTTATGTACAATAGCTGAAGTTCCTTAGATTCCATGGCGTCACGGTCGATGAATTCGCTTTCGCTGATGGATTGACGCAAGACGTCTGCGCAGAGTTCGCTTAAAGTGCAAACTTTCAGCGACTGAAGGGCGAGCCGCCGATCAGCCATAACGAATCCCTCGCTATCAATGGCTGCCACGACACCTTCAATGGTTCTCTTTGTTGAATCGCTGTGAGTCACAAAAACGATGTGGCAACTCTCGTTCTTAGTCTTCGCGTCGCGAAGAGAGTGCAGTCCTTTTAGGATCAATGCCAGCGTCTTTCCGGTTCCGGCTGCGCCCTCAATTCGCGTAGGTTTTGTAATTGGAAAGGTAACGAATTTTCTCTGCTGCTCCGTGAGAAGAGGCAACCAGTCTTCGTAGCGGCGATAGAGGGAATTGGTTCCAAAGCTGGTATTAGATTCCAGTTGCATTCCCTGCATCTGGTCTATGTTGGGTTCTGCATCCGAAAGACCTGCTGCGTGCATCGAATCGGCGAGCGTTTTCTTGAGCTTTGGAATTCCGTCAAACGCCTTACGGAAATTGGTGAGCCCAGCTTGCTCTCGACTTGCATCGCCGCCTTCGTGCCCAGTTTTATAGACGAGCAACCATCGTCCACTCTGCCCACGCTTTTCTAGCCGTTCTGCGAATGGTTCGCGTTCAATGACAATTCGGAACGGAGCCTGACTGTAGCGGTGGGGAAAGAGGACGGCTTTAGATGATCCAGAAATAAGGCGCTCTGAGTGTGTTAGGCTGAGGCCCTGCCACACTTTCTTTGCGAAACGGAGAAGCTTCTGGAACGAAAACAACGCGTCAGTTGGGCTTTGTGTGCTTATTAGTCCGGACTGCTCTTCGTCGATCACCAGATAGCGGCCCGTGGTAGAAGTCGTCGCGCCGGTAAAGAACATTCCGTCGTCGATGCGCGTAATTTTGAGAGAAGCAGATACTTTCGCGTCTCGTACTTGGCCCTGGAGCACGGCAAGCAAAGTCTTGCCTTGCTCGAATTCAATTGATTGCAAGAACCTGTTGGCAACGATCTCTTCGATCGCGACATCATCGATAACAGCGTATTTCATTTCGTTGCCTTAACTATTGTGGCCTGATCGCGCAAAACGCGTCGACTTTGGCTCGTTCGGGATCCGGCAATCCAATTCTTCCAAACAGATGCGAGAAGGTTTGGAGAAGATGCTCCACTTGGGGTGAAGTTATTTCTCCTACGGGCATTGCAAAATCGGAGTGAGTGAAGTCGACGAGAGCGAGCCAGTGAGACTGGTCCGAAAGCCCTTCGCTTGTCGCGTCCAAGCCGCCGGCAATTAGCCGAGCGAGCTTGCGAGGTAGGTGATTCACTTCCCTCAGTAAGGCGACAAAGCCAGTTTCATTGCCGTCGGTTTCGAGTTTGGGAAGGAAATAGTAGCCGGCAAGTTTGTGGTTTGCGAGTTCTCGCACAAGATTTTTCAGTATCGATTCGCATCGATCAAATGTAAGCGACGTTCGCGTCCCACTCGCAAAGGTTTGGCGTGGGGATTGCAGTCTGTTGATCAACGTGTTTGCAAATCGTTGGCGGGGGGTATGGAGGCGGCAACGACGGAG